>CALFOL010000383.1 GCA_937919915.1 uncultured Planctomycetaceae bacterium | reverse complement strand
GCCTGAAATCCCTTTGCCTCACTCATCATCGATATCCCTCACGTCTCCCCTCGCACAAATGCGGGAACGGTTGTTCATGGGAAGCTTCGGTCGCTACAAAAATCGCAATCTGCCTGGTACGCGACTGTGACTAACAATCGCTGCTCCGTTCGGCTACGAATTATTCCTGGCTTTCGAGGCTTCAATCCGTTTCACGAAGACTTCCATGATGCGTCGATAGAGTTCGTCTTTCAACAGCGCGTCTTCAACCCCAGCGTCCACGTTGGGGTTGTCGTTGACTTCAATGACTGTGAATTTCCCATCCGATTCCTTCACGTCGACTCCATAAAACCCATTGCCGATCAAATTGGCGGCCTTCACGGCAATGTCGACGGCCTTTCGAGGAGCAAGTTCCACGGGCACGGCTTCCGTTTTTCCGTACCGGCCGTTTCCATGGTTCTCCTGCCGAATAATTTGCCAGTGGCCGGGAGCCATGAAATACCGACACGCAAACAGTGCCTTGCCGTCCAGAACGCCGATTCGCCAGTCGAACGTCGTGGGCAGATATTCCTGAGCCACCAGCAACTCAGACTCACCCAGAAAACTTCCCAGGTGATTCTCGAGGTCGCTGGCATCTTTCACTTTGACGACGCCGATGGAAAATGAGCTGTCCGGTTTTTTCAGAACGCACGGGAACCCCAGTTCCTTCTCAATGCGGTCGATGTTGTTGCGATGCAGGACGATAGTGCGTGGGATCGCGATCTTGTGACGTGTCAGTAACTCAGCCAGAAAAACCTTGTTGGTGCAGCGCGAGATGGAAATCGGATCGTCAATGACCACCATTCCTTCACTCGCGGCTCGGCGAGCAAACCGATACGTGTGATGGTTCACGCTGGTGGTTTCGCGAATGAACAGAGCATCGAATTCCAGCAGGCGGCCCGCGTCGTCTTTGGTAATCAGTTCGACATCAATGGACTCCTTCTCTGCGGCCTTGATGAATTTCTTCAGGGCCGCTTCGCCTGATGGAGCGTTCTCTTTCTCATCGGGATCGTACAGAATTGCCATGTCGAAGCGGGTTCGCTTTTGTGATTTCCGAGCCGCACCGCGACCACCGAAGTAACGAACCGCCGCCTCAGCCACAAACTCACGGTGACTCTCCGGCACGTCGGCGCCAGGAATCGCTTTGACTCGGCGAAGCTGCCATGTGTCATCGCGTTTCACAAAGTCGACTCGCAACAACGGTACCGGCAGCAGGTTGAACAACTGCACGCACAGGCGATCATAGCGGCTGGCAAGGTTTCGTCCGAAGTAGATACTGATCGTGAATTCCGTGCACTGCAACGGTGCCAGGTTTTTCTGCACGAGTTCGTCAAGCTCGACGGAAACCGACCTGACCATCGAACGGGTTTTCAAATCCTGAAGAGTGGTGACTCCTGGCAGCGGTTTGTGTCCGCGAGCTTCCGCCAGCAACGACACATAATAGCCCGTACTTTGATAGCGATAACTGCGACACAGGTTAAAGACTCGTGTCGACGTAGCGGCCGAAGCGTATTCCGTCGACGTCAGATACGACCATGAGTCGACGACCTCCACACCAGGAATATCAAACGGCCAGTCCTTCTTGTCGGACGTGACAATGAGTGTTGTCATAAAAAAGTGCTGTTCCTTTTGCGTTACTCTGATGATCAATCGAAGCTAGAGTGTTTTCCCTAATGGAACGCCGGGACGAATGACCAGAAGGTTGGAGTCGTAAGTCACAATGCCAAGCAGGACAGAGCAAACAGCTCGATCCAGCGACACTGCATAATGGTGAGATTGGGAGATCGGGTTTGACAGATAAGGATCGGCCACCAGTACCGTCCGTTCCACTTGATCGTAGCCCGAGAACACGACGAAGTGGCCGCTGGGTTCGCCGTTCAAATCGTCGGACCTGCAGTCCTCTCCGATTTCACGCGATTCCTGATAAAGATAGGTGGAACTCAGCCCGGCGATGATCGGGATCGAACGTTTGAGATACTTGCGAATCAAAGCACCGGTCAGATCTTCCATGCGAATTTCGCCTCCCAGAGACAGAAATTCGATATATGCATCAGACGCCATCTGAAGCTTGAAAGCGTGCTTCACATGCTTTTGAGCGGCGAGTTTTTCTGCCAGGTTGACATCCGGGGCGTGGAACCAGGTCGGGTCGAAAATCATGAGATTAAAAGTGTACAGGACCGCCGTGTACCCGCGACGCAATGCATCACAACCCAGCATCACTGCCAGAGTGCCGCCTTCTGCAATGCTCTCCACATCGTCGATGATCTGGCTGACCGGAATATCGTTGCCGAAATATCGGTACACGGCCTGCAGGCAGGTTGGCCCGCAGGTAATGTCGTTGGGTTGTTTTTCGATACTGAACTTGAGTTTATGATCCATGACCGATTTGTGGTGCTCATCCCTGCAACATTCCTGCCACGTTGCAATCGTGTGGCGAGCGGCAGTCTAAGAAACTGAGATGCCGTTAGACAATGCCACAATCGCATCCCAATGCATTTTCCGTGCCACTGCGGAAATGGCTTAGATTCGATAGTCAATCGAATTTCACATTCGGTTGTCGCCGGGAAGGGCAGGGTTTTGGCCGCTCGGTGGCGGCGTTTCGAATTCCGACCGTCTGTGGGCCCCACCAACTTCATGGCAATGGAATGTCCACTGTGAGCAGATTTTGATCACGTCCATGGACCAGCTTGCAAGGGCCACCGACCTTCAGGCTCCACGCCTCGGACCACGCCACCCCCTGAGACAATTCGCTGCCACTTTTAACGTGTGACGATTCGAACCACGTGCCACGTTGACAACCTGTGTATCAACTCTCAAACGGGCGAAGTCCCAAAACCCCGGATCGACCATCAGAAACAGGTAGTTAACGAATTGGATGTCGAGTAGATTACGTCTCTTCCCGCCTGTCCTGTTTTCCCTCCCCGTTCTTAGCTCACCGGATCTTCGTTGTGCAAAGAGTCCTCTGCCTGACATTTGTCCTGTTCATGTTGCATGCGATCGCAGTCGCTGACGATGACTTTAGCGCTGAGGACATCGACTTCTTCGAAGCCCAGGTGCGTCCGTTGCTGGTGCAGCACTGCTACGACTGCCACAGCACCGATGCGAAGAAACTCCAGGCAGGTCTGTACGTCGATAGTCGAGAAGGCATGATCAAAGGGGGAGACAACGGACCAGCGGCCGTCGTCGGTAAGCCTCACGAAAGTCTTCTGATTGACGCAGTGAAGTACAAGTCGTACGAAATGCCGCCGGATAAAAAGCTTGCCGATAACGAAATCGACATCCTGATGAAGTGGATTGAGAGAGGCTTGCCGTGGCCACAGGTGACGACCTCGCCTGGGCATGCGGTTGCCGAACAGAACATCGATTGGGCTGAAGCGAAGCAATCCCACTGGGCGTGGCAAACGGTGCAGCGTCCTGACGTGCCGTCATCCGTCATCGCAAACAGCCATCCGATCGACGCATTCATTGCGGCGCGGCGAGACGCTGCCGAAACTTCGTCTGTTCCAGCGGCAGAAGCTTCGATTCTGGCACGACGAGTGTATCTGGATCTTGCTGGAGTGCCGCCGACACCGCAGCAGGTTTCCGATTTCACAACCGCCATCGCTGCGGATCGTGACAAAGCTGTTGCCGATCTTGTCGATGAATTGCTGGCATCCCCGTTGTACGGTCAGCGCTGGGGACGGCACTGGCTGGATGTGGCTCGTTACAGCGACGGCTTTGGTGGATTTCTTGACAGCTCGGGCCTTGAACACGCATGGCGATATCGTGACTGGGTGGTGAATGCCTTCAACCAGGACCTGCCGTTCAATCGGTTTTTGGAACTGCAGATTGCGGGTGATCTGGTTGGCAACAAGCACGATGCCGTCGCCACGGGGTTCTTCGCGCTGGGGCCGTTCTATCGTTCGGACGGTGGAGATCCGGACAGTGTTGCTCTGGCCAAAGGCGACACGCTGGATGATCGCGTTGACACACTGACTCGCGGCCTGCTGGGCGTCACTGGATCGTGTGCCAGATGCCACGATCACAAGTTCGATCCGATTCCGCAGAAGGATTATTACTCGCTGGCGGGCATCTTTAACAACACGGACGTCCACAGTCTGCCCTTGTCACCCGACGACATTGTGAGCCGATTCAACGAACACAATGCGGCAGTGGCGGATCTGACGAATAGGATCAAGCAGCTCAAGACTGAGGACGAGAAAACTCAGAAAAACGAGCTGGAGCAACAACTGGAAGAGCTCAGGAAGAACGCTCCGCCCGGGATCGATGAGGCTCACACGCTGCGTGATACCGGGGGGGGTGACATGAACGTTGCCATTCGAGGAAATCTTCGTAAGGAAGGTGATGTTGTTCCACGTCGTTTTTTACGAATCGTCGCGGGACCGGAACCGAAGTCCTTTACCGATGGCAGCGGTCGTAAAGAACTGGCCGCCGCGATCGTGGATCCCCGGAACCCGCTCACCGTGCGAGTGTTCGTAAATCGCGTCTGGTTGCATCACTTTGGCGAAGGCATCGTCAGCACGCCGGGCAACTTCGGAGTACTCGGAGAACGTCCCAGTCATCCGGAACTGCTCGACTGGCTGGCATCCGAATTCGTCGACAAAGGCTGGTCGATCAAACAGCTGCACAGGTTGATCATAACGTCAAAGACGTATCAGCTCAGCAGTCAGTTCGCCGAAGAAGCATTCGGCGTTGATGGAGATAATCATCTGCTGTGGCGCATGACTCCTCGCCGGATGGATGTGGAATCGTGGCGAGATTCTTTGTTGTCCGTCACCGGCGAACTGGACACGGCGCCTAACGGTCCGGCAGTCGACAACATCACGGCCAGCAATCGTCGCACGCTGTACGCTAAGGTCAGCCGGAATGGCGACGTCTTTCCCTCCGACGAATTCCTGCGACGCTTCGACTTTCCCACCATGCGAGCCACCGTGGCGAAACGACCTCGCAGTGTGGTGCCGCAGCAGTTTTTATTCCTGATGAACAGCCCCTTCATGATGGATCGCGCGAAAGCATTGGTCAGACGTCTGGAAGGAATGGCGGCAACCGACGAACAACGAATTCAACACGCATATCAGCTGCTGTTCAGCCGATTGCCGTCTGACGAGGAAGTGAATATCGGACTGGAGTTCCTTGCTGTGAATCACAGTGAGCCGAACGCGCCAGCGTCGGGCCCGCGGGTAGCGCCGTCGGCTGACGAGGAATCGACACAGCTGGAAATCAGTCAGTGGCAGCAGTACGCTCAGACGCTGCTGAGTTCCAACGAATTCATGTTTGTGAGGTAGCCGCTATGTTTCACCGCAACCCATTACCACCTTTCAGTCGCCGAGATGCCTTGCGCCAAATGGGAGCGGGATTCGGTAGCCTCAGCCTGGCCTCGCTGCTGGCTCAGTCGGATTCGGCAATGGCCGCGAATGCAACGTTGGCTTCGCCGCTCGCACCGAAGCAGGTTCATTATCCGACGAAAGCCAAATACGTCATTCAGCTGTTCATGCCCGGTGGGCCGTCGCAGGTGGACACCTTTGACTACAAACCGGAACTTGCGAAGTATGCTGGTCAGCGTCCGGAAATTGTCGACCGCAAATCACTTCGCAACACAAAGAACGGGCTGATGCCGTCGCCGTATCGGTTTCGTCAATACGGAGAAAGCGGCAAGTGGGTCAGCGACATCTTTCCGCATGTGGGCGAACTGGTTGATGACATCTGCTTCATTCATTCCATGCACACCGACAGCCCCGAACATGCTGGCGCGATGATGATGATGAATTCCGGCCATCTGCAGCCGGGCCGACCAAGTATGGGGTCGTGGCTCGTGTACGGACTGGGAACGGAGAATCAGGATCTGCCCGGTTTCATTTCCATGAGCCCCCGAGCTCAGCCTCGCAACAAGCTGGCCAACTGGGGCAACGCGTTTCTGCCCGGTGCCTACACGGGCACGTATGTCAATATTCACGAGATGCAGCCCGACCGATTGCTGGCCGATCTGAAGAACAACTGGCTGACCAAAGAACCTCAGCGACGTCAGGCCGATCTGCTGACTCGACTGAATCAACTGGACCTTCAGCGGCAGCAACAGGACCAGCATCTGGAAGCCAGCATTCAGGCGATGGAGATGGCATTCCGCATGCAGTTCGCCGTACCGGAAGCGTTCGACACCACGACCGAATCCAAAAGCACGCTCGAAATGTACGGCGATTCCGAATACGCAAAAGGCTGCCTGCTGGCTCGGCGTTTGATCGAACGCGGCGTCCGCACGGTGCAGTTGTCACTTTCGATCGACGGCTATGACATCGCGTGGGACACCGGCCACGGCAATATCGTCGATGGACATCGCACGCTGGCCCAGGCCTGCGATCAGGGCATCGCCGCGTTGATCAAAGACCTAAAGCAGCGAGGCCTGTTTGAAGAAACGCTGGTCATCTGGGGAGGTGAATTCGGACGAGCTCCCACATCGGAAGGCCAACTCGGCCGCGACCACGATCACTACGGCTACACCGTCTGGATGGCGGGCGGCGGAGTGAAGGCCGGTTACTCACACGGCGCGACCGATGTGTTTGGCTGCTCAGCCGTGGAAGATCGAGTCCACGTCCACGACCTGCACGCCACGATGCTGCACCTGATGGGCATCGACCACGAACAACTCACCTTCCGCTACAGCGGCAGAGACTACCGCCTCACAGATGTGCACGGCAAAGTTGTGGATGCCATCATTGCGTGATGGCGGTACGGATCGAAGCCTCAGCAAAAACGAATCGGGAAGTTGATTCGGGACTGTTCCCTGGAAAACTGACGACGAAAAGAACACTCGGCACAGGCAAGATAACTCCGGTCCTCGAGCCAGACCATTGCACAGCGTCCCGAAAGCACTCAATGCGACGTCGTGCCAACGACGCCCGCGGAACCGAAATCCGGTGTTCTTGTAAACTCTTCAAGAGAAAATGCTCGAGGAGCGTCACGCAACCGGTCACGGCAGACCTCTAAAGAAATTATCCGGGACCGGCATTGTCCGGTCGAATCGGAAGCTGGTCGGCAGAATCCTGGGAATTGCTCCACACGATCGAAGACCTGCCGCAGCTTCTGCGGGAAACGGTATGGAGTCCTGATGATCAAGTGCATCATTTTCACCAAACGGCAATCGACTGGCAGTTGTGCACCGCGAAACTTCCGTACTGCGCGTCGCCATTGTGCCGGACGGCAAAGTGCTGTACGAGCAACCCGCTCCGCGATCAGTTTGCTGCGTGCGGTTCAGACCAAACGGGAAACGATTGGCCATGTCGGGCTACGGCAGCCTGGTCTATCTGTGCAATTCGGACACCAGCGATCGCCTGATGACACTGAAAGGATCCAACATCCCACCCGGAGCTTATCCAGTGAATTCCCGAGTCATCTTCAGCCCCGACGGCAAACAAATCGCCACCAACAACTGGCTGGGCCAGATCAAAGTCTGGGAAGCAAAAGCCAGCACACTATCAGGTCGAGGCAATGATCCTCGACTTTGACCTGCAGCAAGCCTGATCCGACACCAGCAACGGTGCAAACAGGTTGAATGTCTGTCCAGCGAAAACTCTGTAGAAGCCGCTGGCTCCGGTTCAACCATCGAAATCGCCACTCGATCGACCACGATCCATTCCGCACGCGTCTGTCCATCCAGCGAGATATCGGTATGATTATGGGTGAATCAAACAGACCGAACACCGTCATTCCTGTACTCAACTAAGCATCCGCCCACAAGTAAACGCACATATCAATGACAGTCCGGTGTGTAAGGCAAGGACAAGTCGCAGGTTGTTATGTGTGAAAATAGATAAGCGAATGCTTATTGTCGTACCAGCGTGTCGATCCGGTTCCTACCGGACATTTGACCACAAGTCATCTGGATTCGCTCGAAGGAATGCCCACCCTGCTCGTCCCCAACAAGCTAAGGCGAAGACTTTTGATCATAAAACGCACGATCACTCTCCTTACCGTCCTGCTGCTCGCGCCGCTGGCCGCGCTGCACGCCACCGACCCCGCGCCGCTCTGGGACGTACGCGAGCCTTTGCTCAAGACCGCCGAATTGCAGGTGTTCAAGGACGTGCGTTTCTCCGTGATCCATCCGTACCAGTTTGAAACGGAGGGCTACCGCTTCCTGCATGGCGTGGCGATTTGCTTTCACAAGGGGAGGCTCTACGCTTCCTTCGGCCACAACAAAGGCGGCGAGAACACCGACACGGAGGAAGCCCGGTTTTGTGTGAGCGACGATGCAGGCAGAACGTGGAGTAAAGTGCGCACGATGGACTCAGGCGAGGGACCGGTTGGCGTGAGTCATGGCGCATTTCTTTCGCACAACGGAACGCTCTGGGCTTTTCAGGGAGCCTACACCGGCACGATGACCGGCGTTCACACGCGGGCTTATGTCCTGGATGAAACAAGCCAGCAATGGCAGCCGAAAGGCACCGTGATCGAAGACGGTTTCTGGCCCATGCAGGCACCGCAGAAGATGGACGATGGCAACTGGATCATGGCCGGACTAAGGGTCGGCGACGGCAACCCGGCAATTATCGCAATCAGTCACGGCGATGATCTTACCAAATGGAATGTCGTCCCGATTCCGCAAGCCACGGGCCTCAAGATGTGGGGCGAATCCACCGTCATCGTCAATGGGAAGCAGATCACCAGCCTTTCACGTTACGGTGACAAAGCGGAAGCACTCGTCGCGACCAGCGAAGATTACGGTCGCACCTGGAGTGAGATGACTTCCAGCAACCTTCCGATGACCACGAGCAAACCAATCGCTGGCACGTTGAGTACCGGTCAGCGTTACCTCGTCTGCACGACGACGGCGGACAGCGGAAAGCGACGTTCGCCGTTGACGATCGCCGTCAGCCGTCCGGGCGAGACCTTGTTCAGTAAAGTCTTCGTCATTCGTCACGCCGAGTTTCCCACTGGTCCTGGCGAGTCGCATCCGAACGCCGCGCTCTCCTACCCGTATGCGATTGAGCACGAAGGAAATCTCTACGTGGGTTACTCGAACAGCGGCGACAAGTCTACCCGCGTTGGCACCGGCCGCGAACTTTGGAACAACAACAGCGCTGAACTCGCCGTCATTCCGATTGATCAATTGCGTACCAAAGACCAGTCGCTGTCGCAAACTGAGCCAACAAACATCAAAGAAGCGGCGATGCAGAAGGCACGCGAAGAAGCGGAACTGGATGAGAAGTATCAGGCCTGGGTCGCAACTCTGTCGTCCGCACAACAGGCGTGGGAGAAAACATTGCAGGCAGAGTTGGGCAACTTCTATCTGCCGATCCACAAGCGTCAGAAGGTTGCCGGGAAGTCGAACGCCTGGGACTTCGTCGAAGACGATCCGGCGTTGCCGCGAGTGCTGCTGATCGGCGATTCAGTCTCACGCGCCTATACGCAAACGGTTCGAAAAAACCTTGCAGGCATCGCGAACGTGCATCGTGCTCCGGCCAACTGTGGGCCAACGTCGACCGGGCTGAAGAAGATCGACGTGTGGCTGGGCGACGGCAAGTGGGATATCATCCACTTCAATTTCGGAATTCACGATCGAGCGACACCGCAGGCTGATTACACGACTCGGCTTGAACAACTTGTCAAGCGAATGCAGCAGACCGGTACGAAGCTGGTTTGGGCCAGCACAACTCCGATTCCCGACGTCGCCGACAAGTACTCCGCCGAGTCGATTGTTGATCGTAACGCAGCAGCCGCCATCCTGATGGAAAAACACGGAGTCGACATTGACGATCTGTTCACCGCCATCACGCTACGTCAGGCCGAATTGCAAAACCCGAATGATGTCCACTTCACGGGGCCGGGGAATGAAATCCTTGGTCAGCAGGTGGCAGCGTTTCTCAAGTCACTGATTCCGACAGCGTCCGCGCCCGAACAGTGAATGTCGGTTGGTTCCGGGCCGGGACTGACACCGGAAGACACACCGGACAGTTGATGTTGGCGGGCAGCGACGATGATGGTGTGACATGGTCGCAGCCGATCAACGTTACGTCGCAAGTGAAAAAGAGCCCGAGTAGTGCTTCGTCCTGCAGGGGCCGGGCAAAGGGATCACGATTGTGTTTGCCGCGCAGTATCAGGACCCGCCCAGTAAGCAATTGCTTATCATCCATCGAATGCGACACACAGGAAAGCCGCCTCCTTTGGGCTACTGCTGCCTTTGAACCACCAATTCCGACTTTTCGAGGACTTCTTCGATGCTGCCCGCTCCGAAAAACCGACCTTCTGCATGGTCTCTGTTGGTGCTTGTGATTGTTACGTTGCTGGGTGCGTCGTGGAGCCATGTTGGGGCGGATGAGCAG
>CALFOL010000382.1 GCA_937919915.1 uncultured Planctomycetaceae bacterium | reverse complement strand
TTGCATACGTCCTGGTTGATGGCAATGGAGCAAAACGAGCGAAGCGATTTCAGAATCTTGGAATGGGTAATGTTTCGCCGTATGTGCGGCCTTTGACATGCGAACTGCATCAACCTCGGATCAAGCAGCACGATCTACTTCTGCTGCCCAATCCCTTAGGATGGGTGCCGCGGCGTGCGAAAGAAATTAACAACCAGGAAAGTTCCGAAGTATGGTGTCTGGACGATTGGTTTCCTGCTCAGAAGGATGCGTGCTGGGTGATTCGCGAGACCGCCGAGTCAAAGCCACTCCAGGAATCTTTCTTGCTTATGCCCGCGAACGAGAAATCCGATCTGCCAGTTTTTTTTGTGGCTCTGTTTGCCGAAACAGAGCCAGCACAGCTGGTTAAGGAGCTCGCAGCACTTTACAGCGCTCCTGCCGACAAAGCCCTCGATTCCCCGGAAACTATGGAGCGGCTGAATTTGCTCTATAAAAAGGTGCGTGACTTTCCAGTGTCAGAATGATCCTGGCACAATCGATACAGAAAGCGGTCAGGGCCGTCCCGCCTCATTGGCTTGGCCGATCCTGCGACCGGAAAGGTGGATAAATGCGAACATTACGCACCTTACGAAGGAAGTTGGGCACAATCCTTCGGCGGAGTGATCTGAGATTCAGCATCGCCTGAGCTGCGCTGGCCGACCATCTCATGCCGGTGCGTTCCAGGCAATCTTTCACGAGATGGCGGCAGGCCCATTCGATCACTCCTGTCGCGATCGGCAGATCGGCTGCGAGGTATTCGTCATATTTCATTCGACCCGCGTGAGCCGTGAAGTAGCCGCAGGCGGTATGCACGTCGGCACGTTTCTCATTGAACAGCCCCCGAAAGGTGGTCATGCGGCGGCACCCTCGAATGACTCCCTGAACATCGTCTTTCAGAATCCGCAGCAGGCGTTGTTACGTGAACACAGCCTGCGCCGCTTTGTTGTGACACAGGACTTTCAGGGCTTGCCAGGCGTATCCCGGGACATGCACGATGTTTAGAATATCAATGCCGTTTTCAGAAACGCAGTCATCGAGACATGCATCCGCGTCGGCCCGCAAACTGTGATTCCCATCCATCAGACGCACCAGCAGCTGATTTTTCCGGCGACGCTGCCGGACTCCCCGTGCGGCCCGCGACAACGCAATGCTGGAGCCACGAATTATCTCATCCCGGCACTCGTCGCTTCTCTTTCGCGTAAGTGGCGTCGCTGTAAGTTGGCGGAAACACTTTGTCTCCTTCGCCACCCGCTGGCTGAAGTCGAACACGAGATCGAAAACCGGCAGCGTTGCCGGAAACAGCGTTTTGCAAGTCAGAGAGTTTCATCAAGTTTACCTTCACCAAAATTTAGAAAACCAATGTAGTCGTCACTCTCCGAGTGACGCTTTCAACCGCACTCCACGCTCAAGTGCGGCCAGAGCCACACGTCCAAATATCTTCTACACAGCAGCGGCAATTCATCACGCCATTCGCGAATTTCGTGCGCTGGTGCCAGCGGCTCCAGTGGGCCGAATTCCACACGCTTACCATCGGTTATGACACAGGGACTGAATGTTGTTTCGATCAGATTGAAAGTGATTTGACTCATCGGTTTGTTTCCATGACTTGCGGATTCGGCCTTGGGCATTGACTTCATGTCGACCACACAACGACAATAAACGGCTTCAGCAGACGATTGATCTTCCCCAGGAGGCACGACGATGACATTGGAACAGTTGCGGCAACAGGTTTTGCTGCTGCCCGTGCAGGATCGAGCTGCGTTGATTCGAGACCTCATTGACAGCCTTGAACCAAGTGAATCCGGCGAACAGATTTCGCAATCGTGGCTTAACGAAATTGCCGCGCGGTCCGATGCTTTGCACCGGGGCGAAATGGAATGCGATGACTGGAGAACTTCGCTGGGGCGAGTGCGAGAACGCCTGGCCGGGAAGTCGACGTGAATGTTCGTATCTGGTCGGTTGCGGAACAGGAACTGACTGCTGCGGCTGCGTGGTACGAAGAACAGCAGTCTGGACTCGGCAGCGAATTTCTGGAACAGTATGAAGCAGCAATGACGGCGATAGAACGCGACGCCGCAAGCTTTCCGGTGCTTGAAGCATTGTCCGTTGACCGCCCCATCCGACGTTGCCGCCTGAAGAAGTTTCCTTATCTGATCGTTTTTGAAATCGTGCCATCTGAAGCGGTCGTGTACGCAATTGTTCACCTGAGCCGCAACTCAGAAGTTTTGCTTCACCGAGTTCATGAGCTCGCCCCTGTGCTGTTCTGTCGTGTTCCTCTGGAATTCTGTCACCGTATTGTCCTTTCGGCGTACGCTTCCGCCATGGCCGCAAGGTCGTCGTGAATCTCGTCGACCAGCCCTTTCGGTTCCAGCGTTGGGTCCAAACGACATGATCCAGCGTTTGATTTCCTGGGTGTCCGGTAATTCGAATTCGGCGATCACGGTACCGTCTTCCTGTGGGAACAACTGCTGGCTTTCGTGCCAGGTGGATTCCTGAACGTAGCGCGCCGCCGGTCGGGCGAAGTGGATGCGGATTGTCTGCAGGTCTTCACTGCCGCTCCGCCAGACTCCGAAAGATTTACTGAGCCATTCCTGAAGATCAAAATTCGGCGGCACCTGGTATTGCAGGTTCTGGATGTCGACGCTTTCCACACGGTCCAACTTGAAATAGCGGACCTCCTCACGACGTGACGACCAGGCAATCAGATACAGGCTGCCTCGATGGTGCACCATTCCCAGCGGATACACTTCCTGTTCAACCGCTTCCGTCGCCTGCATCGACTGATAAACAATCAAAGTCACCTTCCGATCTTCGATGGCGACCATCAGCTGATCGATCATTTCGCCGCGCTGCGTATAGTCGCTGGCACCAACTGTCGTGGCGTGCAACCCGGCACTCAGTTTTTCAATGTAGCGAACCGCGTTGTCACCGATCGCACCTTTGACCTTACGAAGAACGCTGCGATTGCCTTCCCAGAACGGAGTTCCCGCCAGCGGCTCCATAAACTGCTGACTCATGTGAATTGCCAGCAACTCGGTGTAGTTGAAGCCCACCTGGTCCGCCAAAGGTTTCATCCGCCAGCGTTTTACGCCGCTATCTCCCGTTCTTTCTTTGATGTCAAACACATTCTGCAGCACCTTCAGATCTCGGCGGATTGTCTTGTCCGAGACTTCGGCCTCAGACATAAGCTCCTGAACCGTGCAACCCGACCGTGATGACTCCAGCATCTGCTGGAGCTTCCATTGCCGGACAAGTTGCGGTGATTCACTCATGGTTTGCAGCGTAAAAGACACCCTGGACGGTTCATGACCGTTAGCACGAAAAATATGTAAGCACGATGTAAAGTGCTATCAACGACCTGATGGATGACTGAGATACTTCCCTTATGCTTTCCCAATTCCAGTCACTGCCGAAATTCCTCACGGCATTTGAGGCAACAAGAAATCGGCTGCGGGAAACGATCACAACCGAGGTGAACGAAGACGGATCACGGAACGAGGTAGGGGATCCCCGCCTCAGCCATCACTCAGTCGACAGCCCGACCGACGCGATTGGCCGACATGTGAAGATTGAACAAACGGACAAACACGATCTGTTCTGGTCAATTCACGAACCGCAGGCTGCAGGTTTACGGGCAGCCTGTGGCAAAATGCCGCAGCAGGGGTGCCAGGTTTGTGAGCCGATCGCGCTACTACTACGGCAGCTCCTTGACTCGTGGCCGTGAAGCACGCGTTTGGGACATAGCCGTATCCCACCGAGCCAGACGCGTTCACGACGCTGTTGGGTCGGCATGGCGGCTGACTACGACCAGTCGACGATGTGGTCGCCGTAGCACAGGTGAATCGGTCGACCTGCCGGGTCGTTGTAGGTGCGCTTGTAGTCGATGCCAAGATGATGATAGATCGTGGCGTGAATGTCCTGGGGGCTGAGTTCGCGATGAATCGGATGTTCGCCCTTCGAATTCGTGGCGCCGACAACCTGTCCCATTGGTTTGCCGCCGCCCGAAATTAAGATAGACATCGCGTTGGCCCAGTGGTCGCGGCCCCAGTTCAGTTTTCCGTTGCTGTTTCCCTTTTGATAGTTGCCCTTTGGCGTCCGTCCGAATTCGCCCGTCACGATAACCATGACGTCTTCATCAAGGCCGCGTTGGTACACATCTTCGATCAGAGCCGTGACGACTCTGTCAAATCGTGGCAGACGTTGTCGCATCGCCGTGGGAAGATCGCCGTTGACGGCATGGTCATCCCAGTTGTAGATCTCGCTGTCGCCGGGAATGCCGACCGTGACAAAATTCACGCCTGCTTCCACCAGACGTCGTGCCTGCAAAGCCTGCTTGCCCCAGCCATCGCCATATCGTGCGATCGTTTTTTCGTCTTCCAGCGAAACATCAAACGCGTCGCGGGATTTCGTGCCGCCGATGATTTCGAAGGCCTGCTGTTGAAAACTGTCGGCCGCCTCCAGGCTTCCTGAATCCACCTGGCGTCGAAATTGATCGATGTTTGCCAGCAACTGTTTTCGATTGCCCAGTCGACCGCCATCGATTGCGACTCCCGTGTTCAGTCCATTGTCGACAGTCGGTGGACGAAACGCATCCGACCAATAACCCGTCGCGGTTGTCGGCACATAACTGTAGTGTCTTGCTCCCATACCAACGGCAACCGGCATGCCGTCGTTCACCTGGCCGAACACGCGGCTGATCACGGCTCCGAGTTCCGGGTTGGTGGATTCGTGTCGAGCTTCGTCCCAGCCCGGATAGCCGCTGACCATCATCGGAATCCCATCGTTGTGGCCGCTCCAGTTGTGCGAACACGATCGGATCAATGTGAACCTGTCAGCGATGGCGGCATGCATCGGCAACAGTTCGCAGACTTCCATACCATCAACGTTGGTTTTGATTGGCGAAAACGGTCCGCGAATATCTCGCACGGCGTCCGGCTTCATGTCGTACGTCTCGTGGTGACTGGCGCCTCCCTGCTGCCATAACAGAATGACGGATTTTCGTGTCGGCGCGGTTCGGTATTCGCTTGAGTCCGCGGCCTGCGCCTGCATTCGCAGCAGTCCCGGCAGAGTCATTCCGCCCAACCCAAGAAAGCCGGCCTTAAGAACGCTGCGGCGATGTGTCTTGCCGGAACGTGTTGAAAATGTTTGAGTCAGATCAAGCATGGCGGGCACTCGTGCGAAAGGTGGGACCGTCAATCATAACTCACATAACTCACATTCAGTCAGGGAGAAACAGTCATTTTATGCATTCCCGCTGGAAACGAGCTGGTGACGAGCGTGCGACTTATGTGGTGCCCAGCGATCTACGGCTGTGGTTGAACGAAGAGACGTTTCCCGTCAAACTTCCCATCCGCGAACTTCCATGGAGTTCGTTCAGGATTCAGCCACATCGAAGACTTTGATGAAGACCCGGAATTCAAATCGAATGCAAACTGTATCTCGCACCGCAGTCGCGTTCTGTCTGCTTGTCTCTGCTGCGACACACGGTGCTGAATCGCTGTCGCTGACACAGCCGCAGCCTCATCAGGTGCTGCAGCGCATCGGCGTCGCGCCGGGGCAAGGTCATGCGGATGTGCAAATCGTCGGTGCGCTGCCCGCCGAGGCTCAGCAAGCGACATGGGAATATCGCATCGTCGTTCTGACAGGTCAGCCTGAGCAACCAGCGAAGAAAGCTGCTGTCAGTGAATGGTCAAACGTGAAACCGAGCTTCGCCGGAGAAACGTTCCAGGCAGTGGCCCGCATTCCGGCTGGCGGCTGGTATCGACTGGAATGCCGCTGCCGAGTTGACGACAACGTGCTGGCAACCGGCGCGGTTGAGCCGATCGGAGTGGGCGAAGTCTTTTTGGTCGCCGGACAATCGTACGCCACCAACTGCAACGACGAAAAGCTGACAGTGGCCGATCCGCGGCAGCGAGTTGTCGCGTTCGATTCTTTAAAGCAATCATGGGCTGTCGCCAATGATCCTCAGCCGGTTTTCGACGGCAGCAATGGCGGTTCGATCTGGCCACCGCTCGGTGACGCGCTGGCGAAAGAATTTGAAGTGCCTGTCGGTTTTGCCAACGTGGCCATTGGAGGAAGTTCTTCTGCACAGTGGCTGCCGGAAGGCAACATGCTGCCCCGTCTGATCAACGCCGGAAAGACACTTGGAACTTTCCGCGGGGTACTTTGGCAGCAGGGCGAGTCGGATGTGCTCGCGAAGAATTCCACCACCGGCTATGTTGCGAACATCAACCGAATTCGCGATACAGCGGCGACGGCATGGGGCGTCTCACCGCCGTGGTTGCTGGCGAAATCCACACTTCATCCGACCGTGTACAACGATCCCGAAGGTGAAGGACGCATTCGAGCAGGGATCGATGAACTGACAAAACAAACGGCGTTCCTTGTTGGTCCCGACACCGACACGCTGACGGGTGAAAACCGAGGCGACATCAATTCGCGGCGACACTTTACCGGTATCGGTCAACGTCGAGCCGCCGAAATGTGGCTGACATCGATTCGCCAGGAACTGCTGACTGCGAACGATGAGGGTGGGTTGCGAGTTCCTTAGCGCAGTTTACCGAATGTTGTGTACGCGTTGGGCTCGTGGGAGTAGGCGTTTTGCTGTCGAAAACCTCTCGCCGCGGCCACGAATCAGCGTAATACGCTGTCGTTCTCATCCGCGCCGGCGCTATTCTGGATGCAATAGATTCTCGCAGCCGTACGAATCAGCAGTCGGTTGCCGCTGATCGCCGGCGTGGCCATGGCCATGTCGTCGTCCGCCAGCGTGTTTGTGTGCAGGATCTTCAGTTCGTCGCCGGACTCCATGACATAGGTCACACCGTCTTCGTTCAGACAGAATATCTTTCCGCCGTAGGCCCATGGTGACGTCGTGAACGCCTTGCCTTGAGGGATACGTTGCTTCTGGAAAATCGGCTCACCCGTGGCCGAATTGAAGCACGCGATGAATCCAAAGTCGTACAGAACGAACAATCGGTCGTGATAGATAATCGTGGACGGATTGTACGGTGCGGCCATTTTTTGGCACCATTGGATCGAAGCGTTGGATGTCTCATCTTTGGCCAGCGAAATATCGCCCATCGCACCAGGTTTGATGGCGTAAATCGGACGACTTTTGGCGTCGCCCACATAGCCGGAACTAATGTACAGCAGCCCGTTGTGTTCGAACGGCATGGCAATTGTGATGCTGGACATGCCCTTGAATTGCCACAGCAGTTTTCCCGACAGATCGTTCGACCGAACGCGACCCGTGCCGGGCGTCACGATCTCCACACGGTCGGCGGTCTTCCAAACAAACGGCGTGGCCCAATTGCTTTTCTCATCCCGTGGAGTTCGCCAGATTTCGTTGCCGGTTTCGCTATCCAGCGCCAGCAGATAAGAGTCTTCATCGTTATCGTTCACCAGATACAGCCGACCATCATGCAACACAGGAGACGCCGCGGTTCCCCAGCCGTTGCGAGTGTGGTGAGCCTCCAGTGGCTTGTTCCACAACGGGTTGCCGTCGAAGTCGAAGCAAAACACGCCCACGTTGCCGAAGTGCGCGTAGACTCGTTCGCCATCCGTGACGGGCGTCTCAGACGCAAAGCTGCTTTTCACGTGAATCGCCGTTTGCGGTTGGCCTTCATGTACCTGTTTCTGCCACAGCACATTGCCCGATTTCAGATCGAGACACAGCACCACCCATTGATGAACGCTTTCCGGAGGTTTCGGACGATCCCCACCAAAGTACAACCCCTTCTTTGGTGGTTCCGTGGTGCCGGTGTTGATCACGGTGGTTAGAAAGACTCGTTCGCCCCACACAACAGGAGACGACCAGCCGCGACCCGGCAGGTCCGTTTTCCACGCCACGTTTTCGGTGGCCGACCAGCGAACAGGCAGGTCGTCGTTGTCTGAGACTCCGCGGGAATCTGCACCACGAAATTGTGGCCAGTTGTCTGCGGCGGCGATCGACTGCATCCAGACAACAGGCAGGCACATACTGGTCAGGATTATTAGTTGTGGTTTCATCGTTGAGTCCGTACGGCAAAAAAATTTAACTGCGGTCATTCCTGTCGGGCAGATCAGAATCGCAGCGATTGCTCCGAACTGCAATCTACTGGTTGCTTTTTCTGTGCTGAGTGTACTGTGGCTCAGGAAAATTGATCCGAGATGAGATTCTGACATGTCACCCCGACGTGCCCTTGTTGACGGCCAGAGCAACTCATTGTTTTACATTGGAGAGTCGAGCACTTACAAGCACGACGCGTACGCGAGTGAATTCGCAATGTTCCTGTTAATTCACTCGCTCCCGCTTCATGCTTGTACTTGTCCACTGCGAACAGCTGAGCGGCCCTGTTTTGACGGCATAAATTACTATGTAACAAATCTCTGGCAAGTACGCTTTAGCAGATAAGAACGTCAATTTTGCTGAATAGATCCGAAACAAATCCACAGGTGCTCTCATGTCAAAACTTCTGAATACGCTTACAGCGGCCACCATTCTTATCCTGAGCCCTTCGTTATTTGCAGATGACGATGACCTGTTTTCTGATGTGAAGACGAAATCTGTATTCGAAAATTCCGCTACCAAACAGGGCTCGGCAACTTCTTTGGGACAACACGTGACGACTCCGGAAGTACTGCGTGACCTGCTGAAGACGGCTGGCTTCGAAGTCAAAGTTGTGAGCAGTCAGGCCGTCACTTTGGAGAAGAATCTTGATCCATGGACCTTTCCGGTAATGATGGTGATCTCCGAAGACGAAAAGCTGATTTCCACCATGCTCGGCCTGGCCACAATCAAAGACGTTGCCAAAGAATTACCACCTGCCACGTTGTTGAAGATGATGACCGCGAGTCAGGAAAACGCGCCGCTGCTGTATTCCTATCACGGCAAACGTGAACGGATCGAACTGTCTCGGATCATGAAGAATCAGGACCTCACGGGCTTGATGTTGCGAGATGCGGTGAATCAGTTGGCCTTACTGGCAAAGAAAACGTCGGAATTGTGGTCGACTGAGACAGCTGTTTCCAGTGCGAAGGACAACACGTCGAAGCCGGAAACGAACGTCCCGACCACGCCACAACCTGCCACTTCGTCGGCAGCTCTTGCCGGAAAATGGTCTGCAGCCAAATCAGCGACTGAAGCGTTCGCTGTTCAATTGTCCTCAAATGGAACCTTCAGCCTTGTTTACATCAACAATGACAAGCAGGTAAAATCCAGTGGCAACTTTACTATCAAAGACGGTTCACTGAGTCTGGTTGGGACAGATGGAGTGAAGCTGGAAGGAAAACTGACAGTGAAGTCTGATCAGGAGTTCACCTTCGAGCCCGGCAGCTCCACGCCTTTGGTCTTCCGCAAAGCGAAACAGGACGACTCAGCGGCTGATGTGTCGAATCTGTGAATGTTTACAACTGGTTTCTCTATGGCAAACTCTGAAAGTGGCAACAAACCTAATCGGTCCTTCGCACGACCACGACGTCGTCGGTTCATTTTCGTCGCGACGTATCTGTTTTATTTGACGATCCTGTTGCTTGTCGGAGCTAAACTGTTTTGGCATTTCGGGTTTGGCGTGCCCATGACTCGTGCCAGTCTGACGCCGCGGGATATCTGGATCACATTCTATCCGAAGATTCATGATTCCGGTGTGATGGCGGCAGAGATCAATCCGGGCGACGAATACTACGACGTGCTGGCTCTGGGAGGGTCAGTGATGGACCAGGCCGCCTCAAGCATGGAAACCGCACTACGCGAACGGCTGGGAGACAGGCTCCGGTATTTTAATCTGGCGACAGCTGCTCACACGTCGCGCGATAGTTTCCTGAAGGCCGAGTTTCTGAAGGACAAATCATTCGACCTGATTCTGGTCTACAATGGCATCAATGACGTCGCCATGAACAACGTTCCTACTGACCGGTTCCAGGACGACTACACTCACTGCGATTGGTATAGCGGCATCAGCAATCGCGTTAAGGCCGGGAAGATGAGCTTTACGGAGTTCGCCGCAGATCGCCTAAGTCTAATCACACGTTCCGGACAGCCCCGGGAAGACCACGTGCACTGCGCAATCGTCAAAACGGCGGGGCCGTTGCGAGCCAACCTGGCAGGAATCGTGAAGTTCGCCGCGGCGAAGCGAACGCCTGTGGTGCTCATGACGTTTCAACATTACATCGCCGAAGGTTATCAGGAGGATCTCTTCCACGCGGGAGGATTCGACTATGGTGTCGGGATTGATCGAATGGAAGTTGAAGCCTGGACCAGCCCGGAACACGTCGCTCGAACACTGGCTGTGCAGAACATCGAAATCGAAAAACTGGCAGCGGAATCGGAGAATGTCATTCTGTGTGACCAGGTGAAGCATATGCCTGCTGAAGGCAAGTA
>CALFOL010000381.1 GCA_937919915.1 uncultured Planctomycetaceae bacterium | reverse complement strand
ATCGAAGATCACCTCAAGCTATGTGAACTGGGCACACCGCTCACCAACGTCCACTACTGCAACGGCTACCGCGGCAACATCTATGGCACCGCCAAATCGAAATCACAAATCGGCTCCGGTGCCCTGCCCGTCAAGACTGAGATCGCCGGACTCTACCACTGCGGTCAAAGTACGGCCGCCCACGGGGTCCTCGGCGCGATGGCAACCGGCGTAATGGCGGCCGAACAAATCGCCAACTGCAGCCACGCCGAAGTCCTTGCATTCGCGGACGACGGCAGGATCACGTTGTCCTAATGCGGGAGGCCCGCGGCCCATGCGAGCTGACGCTCGGAAACGCTCCGTTGTCGCTCTGAAAAGATCCCAACACCGTGCGCGGTTCGTTTTGGAAAGTACTCTTAACTAAGACGGTTTTGTCATCGTGCGATTCAGGCCCGAAGCGATCGAAATAATTTAGACAGATTCGATGCACTCGAGTATCAAAGCACCGACAGCCGTCGTCTTAGCACCCCATCTGAAAGGCAACATCTGATGACTGACAATCCGTATTCAGAACCGGGTTCGCCTGACACTGTCTCTCAGCCGAGGAACATATTCCTGTACGGATGCGGCGGCGTGATCGCGATCATCGCCTTCGCCATGCTGCTGCTCGTCTTGCTAATGCCGTTTTCAAGAGGCCGAGAACCAGCCTATCGCACACAATGCAAGAACAACCTCAAACAGATCGGCCTGGCACTCCACAACTACCACGACGAACACGGCGTTTTCCCACCGGCCTTTACGGTCGACGAAAACGGAAAACGATTGCACAGTTGGCGAACACTCATCCTTCCGTACCTGGAACAGAAGGCTCTGTACAGCAGTATCGATCTGTCAAAACCGTGGGATGATCCCGCAAACAGAACGGCCTGTGAAACAAACATTGAAACATACAGATGCCCATCCGCAGACGTCGCCCCCTCCCATGCAACATACCTGGGTCTGGTCGGACCAGATCTGTTCTTCAATTCATCAGAACCAAGAAACATCCGAGCCATCACGGACGGAACGGCGAACACACTGATGGTCGTTGAGGTCGCTCAGCATCAGTCTGTCCACTGGATGTCACCGCAGGATGCTGATGAAGAATCGCGGCTAAGCATCGGAGAGGAAACCGAATTTTCTCACATGGGCGGTTTTCAGGCGGCGCTGGCAGACGGCAGTGTGCGTTTTCTAAGCAAGAACATCGCCACCGAAACGCTCAGCGCGCTGACAACAGTTGCCGGCCACGAGGCAATCGGAGAATACTAAGGTTGGGGTAGTCGCAACCTCAGACAAACAGCCTGTAGAAGAACCCCACCGAGCTTGCCTCGGTGGCTTGCAGGGCTTTTGCGCTACTCAAACCCGTTATGATTCTGTAGCGCAAAGATGCTGTGAACCCCTGACGCGAGGTCAGGGGCGACTTGTTCAACCTATGGTCGCTCCGCGTTTTTGGGGTAACGCATGGCCTCAAACAATATTAGCGGCACAACACTGCTGATCCATGCGGCCACGGGGTAAAGCCAATCCGAAGCCGCTTCGGTCACAATCGCAAGGGCACCGATAATCCGCAGCACAACGGCTGAGCACAACAGAACGTAACAACGCCACATCCACAGGCGATGCACGGCAAAGTTTCGCTTCACCGCTGCTCGCCAGCCCAGGGCAACCGTCCAGCCAGTGGCAACGGCCAACGCAGCAAATACACTCCCGGCAACAACGGAGCCGACCGCAGAATTCGTTTCCGCATAAAACGACATCCACAGGCCACTGGGGGCAACAACTCCCAGCACACACGCGACCTGAACTCGCCCCATCATCCGGTGCAGTTTGGGCTTTCGCTGCCGCAGCCAATCACTCAGTAACAACATTCCCAACAGCAACGACAACGGCCCCGACACAATGTGAGCATAAAAGAACCCCTGATAACGGCCGAAGAAATACGCCTCACGGCCGAGTAAGAAGTCTGTCTGAAAGTCCGGTGGAAAATAACCACGGTAGCTCAACAACACCGTGCCGACGGTTTTCAGAATAACCAGACTCGCAGCTGCAAACAGAAGCTTTGACGGTGTCATTAATTGGTCGACCTGCTCAGCCCAGTTCATCCCAAACCTGGGAACGACCTACTTACGTTTCGGCATTAAATCAGCGACAAAAATGGCGGCATCCGGGATCGCAAGGCACGACACAGAATCACCAGCTTCAAGGACGAACTGGTCGGTGTAACCATCGCCCAGCACCCCACGATGAACTTCGAGGCAGTCGTCGACAAGGTTCAGAATCCAGTACTCCTGAATCTGCTGTCGGGCGTAAACCTTCAGTTTTTCGGTCCGATCAAACTTCAATCTGGACAGGCTAACTTCCACTGCCAGCTCAAGGTTGCCAGGAATCGCCTGCTCCAGATTACCAAGTTCTCCGATCACCAAACCAACGTCAGGTTCAGGCTCTGATGCGTCGCCAACAATCGGCAGTTGGGTGCGCACAAGGTAACCATCGGGAGCAACTGCCAGGAACGCATATTGAACGCGGAGAATACCATCGGCATGGCGCCGACTGATTGGACTCATGACGTAAATCTCTCCGTCGATCAATTCGACATGTTCACCATGAAACATTCCTGCCTCATCCGCACAGTGATACTCCTCATGAGTCCACTGCTTGCGAATGCCTTCATGGATCAAGTAGAAATGTCCATCGATCAATTCGGCGCGCTCATCTTTGAACGCACCGAGTTCGCCCAATTGGTGGTACTGCTCAACGGTCCATCGCTTCGGCTGAGGACCGGTCGTGGGTTTTGAGATTGTAGACATGGGAAGCTCCTGACCAATATCGAGGGTTTCGATTATGCGATCAATTGGCCACGGTGTCTCCATTCGATTTTTCGAAAGACTCAGGTTTACGTATCAATCGCCGCATTCAAAGTCGCACTCGGGCGCATCGCGGCCGCGACTTTTTCTTCGGTAGCCAGGAAATAGCCATCGATGTCAACAGGGCTGCCCTGAGCGGCGTTGAGTTCTTCGACGATCTTCGCTTCGTTGTTAGCTAACGACTTCGCGAGGTCGGCGAATTCGGCGGCGAGTTCCGTGTTCTTGTCCTGTGCTGCCAGCGCCTGAGCCCAATACAGTGCCAGATAGAAGTGGCTGCCGCGGTTGTCGAGTTCGTTGACTTTGCGTGACGGCGACTTGTTCTCGGTGAGATACTTGTCATTGGCGCGGTCGAGACATTCGGCGACAACTTTGAGTTTGTCGTTGCTCGTTTTTTCTGCCTTGTCTTCCAGTGAAACGGCCAGAGCGAGGAATTCGCCGAGACTATCCCAGCGCAGATGGCCTTCTTCGACGAACTGCTGCACGTGTTTCGGAGCCGAACCGCCGGCTCCGGTTTCGAACAGTCCTCCGCCCGCCAGCAGTGGCACGATCGACAGCATCTTGGCACTGGTACCGAGTTCCAGAATGGGGAACAGGTCGGTCAGGTAGTCTCGCAACACGTTGCCGGTGACGGAAATTGTGTCGAGTCCGTCTTTGCAGCGCTGGCAGCTGACTTTGGTGGCTTCCACAGGTGACAGGATCTGAATGTCCAGGCCTTCGGTGTTATGTTCCGGCAGGTACTGATTCACTTTGGCAATCAGACTGGCATCGTGAGCTCGATTTTCGTCGAGCCAAAAGATCGTCTTGTTGCCGGTGGCTCGCGCGCGATTGACGGCCAGCTTCACCCAGTCGCGAATTGGTGCGTCTTTGGTTTGGCACATGCGCCAGATGTCACCCGCTTCGACCGTGTGCTGCATCAGCACGTTGCCGCTGCCATCGACGACTCGCACGGTTCCCGCAGCCGACATTTCGAATGTCTTGTCGTGTGATCCGTATTCTTCGGCCTTTTGAGCCATCAATCCCACGTTGGCCACGTTGCCCATGGTGGTGACGTCGAACGCGCCGTTTTCTCGGCAGAAGTCGATAGTCGCCTGATACACGCCGGAGTAACAACGGTCGGGAATGAGAGCTTTGGTGTCGGCCAGCTTGCCATCCGGTCCCCACATCTGGCCGGAAGTCCGCAGCGCCGCGGGCATGGAAGCATCGATGATCACGTCGCTGGGCACATGCAGGTTGGTAATGCCCTTGTCAGAATTCACCATTGCCAAACGCGGCTGCTTTTTATACAGAGCTTCGATGTCGGCTTTGATTTCAGCCTGCTTGTCGGCAGCAAGTTCGCCCTGTTTGCTGTACAGGTCGCCGATGCCGTTGTTGGGATCGAAGCCAATCTGCTGCAGTGCGTCGGCATGTTTAGTCAGCACGTCGCCGTAGAATACGCTGACTGCATGGCCGAAGATAATCGGGTCAGAGACCTTCATCATCGTGGCCTTCAGGTGCAGCGACAGCAGCACACCCTGCTCTTTGGCATCGGCGATTTCTTCGGCTAGATACGTTCGTAATGCTGTGCACGACATGCGAGAAGCATCAATGACTTCGCCAGCCTGCAGCGCGAGGTCTTCTTTCAATACGGTGGTGGTGCCGTCCGCGCCAACGTGTTCGATTTTGACGTCGCCCGCTACGGCCATCGTATGAGACAACTCGCTGCCACAGAAGTCGTCGGTGGGCATTGATGCTACGTGCGTCTTCGAATCACTGCTCCACGCGCCCATCGAATGCGGGTTGGCTCTTGCGAACGCCTTCACAGGAGCCGCCACGCGACGATCACTGTTGCCTTCTCGCAGAACCGGGTTGACCGCACTGCCCAGCACCTTGGCATAGCGTGCGCGAGCGTCTTTTTCTGAGTCGGTTTGAGGATCTTCCGGGAACTCGGGAATCGCGTAGCCCTTGCCCTGCAATTCCTTGATCGCTTCCTGCAACTGCGGAATCGACGCACTGATGTTCGGCAACTTGATGATGTTGGCCGCCGGTGTTTTCGCGAGAGCTCCCAGGCCCGCCAGGACGTCTTCGTGCTTCTGATCAGCAGGAAGAACGTCGGCGAAATTTGACAGGATTCGACTGGCCAGCGAAATGTCCTGCAGGTCGAATCTAATGCCGGATGATTTCGTGAACGCTCGAATGATCGGCAGCAGCGATCGTGTCGCCAGAGCAGGAGCTTCGTCGGTGAGCGTGTAAACGATCGTATTTTCGTTGGACATGGTGTAGCTAGGCTGAATTCGATTGAGGATGATTTTTGACGTCGGAGTTATACCGAAACGATGACAGCCGGACCATCGGTTCCGGCTGCGAATGGAGAGAATTCGGTGGTGAAGGTGGCAAGGGATTATTTGCCAAGCTGGTTCATGAAGACCTGATGAGCGACCTGCAATCGCTCTAACTCTTCCTCTGCAGGTTCACGGCCCAGACGAATTTCCAGCCCTTCGTCACCCACACTCACGCTTTCCAGCAGATCTCCGAAGCCGCTCTGCTGAAAGAACTTGCCTGCCAGCAGCGATAAGGATTCTTTTTCCAGCCGCTCACCTCCGTTACAGCAGCAATTCAATCCATTCTGCAATGCTACCAAATGCTATACGCCGCACGCGGCGTCAGAATGCGTGGCAGGCAGTGCCGCTATGCCGTCTGCGAGCAGTGGTTTCGCCTCCTCGGCACGATCGTGATGCTGCAAAAAAACACCTTTGGCGATCATCGTGCGACCGAGAAGCTCCGCGCCGCTGACACCCGCCTGTTGGGACAAATCAAGTGCGATGTCGTACTGCATCAGTGCCTCTTCGTGATGGCAGGGAAAAGCAGGCAAGGGATCAGAAGTATCTGTCGTCGAACCAATTGGTGATTTGAATGTTGAGCAAATCGAAGGACTGTCAGTAGTGCGACTTTCGCGCCTCGTCGAAATGAAAATCGCATGCGGCATCAGCAACCTTCGCAGAACCCACAAAGATTTCGCAGATGTTGTGGAACTGATCGCCGTTCGAAAACTCGAAAGTTCATTCGCTCGTTTTCTGCATAAATCGCTGCGGCCGACATTTAGAGAACTCGCACGCAGCGCTCAGGCGACTGATGACGAATAAGCTGCGCGTCTACGGTACCGACTCGATGAACGTCATTACCCCGGCATCACAAATGCAGACTTCAAGCCAGCGGAAAAGGTGCTGACGAATTTCCATTCGAACGTGGACCTGCTGGTCACGTCCAGCCATTCCGAATCGTGTGCGCACCACCCGTCGACCTGGGAACGTCCGCGATTCGAAACCGCGTCAGAATTCCTGCTCGGCGACGGAAAGATACTGGCACGGATGGTCGGTTTTATTCAGGGTATCGCGATTGATTGAATTGGCGTAGAGGGACCACGGAATACACAGAAGACACGGAAAAAGAACACTGTGAATGTCCTATTTCCGTGTCTTCAGTGATTTCCGTGGTTAATCCATCGCACCTTGTCGCAGCGAAACAGGTCGGCCACTCAACGCCAACGTCTTAACCATCACCATCAAGCCCCAGCGTCAGCCAATGCTTCGCGGCCGTGCGGCCGAATTCCAGGTTGGTGAATTCCTCTTTCAACACCAGAGCAATGTCACCGGCGACAGATATTCGCTTCGTGTTCGTGTGATTGCTGTCGACGGAATGTAACTGGTGTCCGGGAAACATCATCAAATCACCGGCCTTCGGATGAATCGACCACGCCTGGCTGTTCCACCAGTTGATCGTACTGACGGCCGATTTTTCGTCGTGCTTCCAATCGTAGTGAAACGCAGATTCGAACGGTGCTGTGTTGAGTCGTTGTGCCGCATGAAACCTGATCGCCGGGCAATCGTCAGGAACATCAACGTAGTACACCCACGAAATGTCGCTGCAGGAATGATTGTGAGGCAGCAATGCGTCGGCTTCATCGCCGCCGGGTTCGCACAGCACGAACCATGTCTTCAGACATTGCATCTGGAAGAACTCGGGCTTCATCCCCAGCACTCGCAAATATTTCGCCACGTGCGTGCTGAGCAATTCGAAGAACGGCCGGAGACTTTGTTCCTGATGCAACAGTATCTTGCCGTGGTATTCGCCAGCAAAGTGTTTTCCGCCGTCGCCGGATTCCGGCTGAAACTGAAAATCTTCGAGGTCCGCTGCGAACGCTGCTTTGTGAGCCGCGTGGTCGTCCAGGTTCGCCTGATAGACCAAAGTCGGAAACAGAGCGTGCAGCGTAGCGGAATTGTCGTCGGTAGGAATTCGCATGGTGCTGGCATGATAGCATTTCGGCAGCCACTGGCCGATCGAGCGCCGGCGGTTTAAGCTTCGTCTTCATTCTCACGCACCTCCAACCTTCCGGCCATGTCCGAACAGGCGTTTCAACAGCTTATCAGCGGCCAGACCACCGGCTTTTTCGCGGCAATTTGCCGGGGAATGCTGTGGAGTTTGTCGATGCCGTACGGACTGATCACGCGATTGCGGAACGCCTGCTTCGACGTTGGCGTGAAGAAAGTTCGCCGCGTGGGCGTTCCGGTGATCGCTATTGGAAACCTCACAACCGGCGGCACGGGTAAGACTCCGATCGTCGCAACGGTCGTTCAGTTGCTGCAGGAACTGGGGTATCAGCCCGGAATTGTTAGCCGCGGATATCGCGCCGACGCTTCCGGCGAGAACGATGAGAAGCGTGTTCTGAAAAAGCTGTGTCCCGGTGTGCCTCACGAACAGAACCCAAATCGCGTCGTCGCCGCAAAGACACTGATCGACTCAGAAAAAGTCGACGTCATTGTGCTGGATGACGCGTTGCAGCATCGGCGAATTCACCGAGACCTGAACGTTGTCCTGATCGATGCCACCAATCCGTTCGGCTTTGGATACCAGCTTCCGCGCGGACTGCTTCGGGAATCGTTGAGCGGTCTAAACCGCGCTGATCTGGTGCTGATCACGCGAGCCAACGCGGCGTCGCCAACAAAGCTGGGCCAGATCGAAGCAGCGATTCTGCAGCACAATGCAGAACTTGCAGGAAACATTCACCGCGTTTCCTTTCTGCCGACGGGTTTGTTGTCGGCAGACGGTGGTGTGCAACCGCTGACTGCAGCGCAGAACAAACCGGCTACGATTCTGACAGCGATCGGCAACCCCGGAGCATTCGTCAGCACGTGTCGACAGTTCGGTGTAAATATTGCAACGTCGATGTTCTTTGCCGATCACCACCACTACACGGAAGAAGACCTGCGACAGGTGCAACTGCATGCGGAAGCAGCGCAGGCTCCATTGATTCTGACAACGCTGAAGGACCTGGTAAAAATCCCGCCGGGGAACACGAACATTCTGGCCGTTCAGATTCAGACAGTGTTCGAAGATGCGTCGTCTCTGCAAAGCGTTCGCGAAAAGCTGCTAAAGATTGTTGACGCCAGATAGACGTCACTGTCCCAGTGACGAACTTTGCGGCATGGTAGCTTTGACATAACAAGTGACAATCGTTGTGATTTCAGGCCATCAACATGGATGCGAGCGAAACTTTCCTCGCGTCATGCAGGTCACTGATAGACAGAGTCAATCATTCGCCGCAAAAGAAAAACATCACTGTCCGTTGGGTGACCTGCAAACGCTCTCGCATCCACAGGCTTCCTGACCTGGCTGCTCTGTCAATCGCTCTGCCCTTGAACCGGCGCTACGGCGATCCGTTTCAGGGTCTTGGCACGGACGATAACCGGTCCGGCGGCGGACTCTGTTTTGGTGACTTGTTCCAGACTTCCGGTGAGGAGAACTGGTTGACCGACCAGCGAGTCAGCCTGGAACTGCAGCTTGCTATCTGAAGTGAGATCAATTGGCCAGACGTGATCACCCACAACAACCGTCATGCTGGAAGAGTCGCCATGGCGAGGATCTTCGGCTTGAAGTGTACCCTGAATAGAGAGTTGGGCTCCTTCCTTGTCTTTCGTTGCATCGTGTTCCGAAAGCATCTTGACGTCGATGATCCAGCGATCTTTTGCCTCGATACCGGAAATTTTCCGGAGCGAGCCAGTCACCATGACTGTTTTTTTATGGTGCCGCTTTGCGAACTCTCGCGCGTCAGCGTCGTTCAGCTGAAGTTCCCAGATAATGCGATTGAAGGTGATTGTCGTTCCCGTGGTCTCACCGCCGATGGCAACGACACCGTGCCGCAAGCGGCCGCAGCTGTGCACCGAGACGGTCGACTTCGGGGGAGTGTCGTCGGCCATCGTCGTCACACAGAGAGTCAGACAAATTCCGCAGATCAGCTTCCACATTGTAAAAATCCATCCGCAAAAAGGGGGGGGCACAAACGTCACCTGGTCGTGAAGTGCGACAGCGTCGAACGATCTACCGCAACCTCGCAGGATCCACAATCATGCGGTTCTCAACGAGTCGCAGCCGGGGAACTTCAGTGAGTGGCGGAACGTTATCGGAAGGGATACGGGACAGGAATGAGATGTCGAGAACGCCACCCCGAATCTTAGCGGGTGCTGCGTGCCCCCAGAATTCTGTGAGGGCCGCGACCGGACGAGCATTTTCGTAGATCAGATCCCGCACTTTGGCCATCTGCGTGGGTGTCTGGGCAGGATTTGAAAACGTGTTTGCCCAGACCAGTGCGGCCGCGCCGGCGACATGTGGGGCAGCCATCGAAGTCCCACTGTAAGTGTCATATGTATTGTTTCGGGTCGTGCTGAGGATCTGGACTCCCGGCGCACCGATGTCTACCGACTGCTTTCCATAGTGGCTGAACGAACCACGCGCATCGTTTTCGTCAATCGCCCCAACGGAAATCACGTTTTCCTGACGCAGCGACGCCGGATAGCTCGGCCGCACATCATTGTTGTTCCCTGTTCCGCCGGTATTTCCAGCGGCAACGACAAACAAGACACCCCTCCGTTCCGCACGAGCCACTGCCTCGACAAGTTCAGGTGAGCTGTCGGGGCCACCCCAGCTGTTGCACAAAATATGCACTCCATTATCGACAGCCCAGTCAATGCATTTCACCGCATCAGAAGTTGCTCCGGAGCCATCTGGCCCCATGAAACGAAGGGCCATGATCTGCGCTTTCCAGGCCACACCAGCGACACCGACGCCGTTGTTTCCGGTTCCCGCGATCGTACCGGCAACATGAGTGCCGTGGTTTTGCTCATCCATTGGATCGTTGTCGTCGTCGTAGAAGTCGATTCCATGCCTTCCACCTTGGGACCACATATTGTCCTGCAAATCCGGGTGTCTGTAATCGACCCCGGTATCAATGACGCCCACAATGATTTTCGCAGCATCATGTGTCTGCGGCCACACTTTTACTGCGCCGCTATTTGTCATTCCCCATAATTTGTTGAGTAACGGATCGTTGGGGACAGAGTTTGTGACGAAAGGACGAATTTCCTCGGCGGCTTCGTCCTGAGGAATAGACATGATGTAGTCTGGAGCCACATAGGCCACGGCATTGTCGGCCAGCAAAGTTTCAACAGTGTGTGACGTCACGGCTCCTTGCGGTTCGACGATCAGAAACGAGCCATTTTTATAATCCTGAAGCACGTTCAGTCCCGCGGCCCGGAGCGTTTCCACGGCGGGCTTGCTGTCCTGATTCGAATAGCTGATCAGGAGACGAGTCGATCGTTTTTCGATGCCGGGAATCACTGTGTCAACACTAGTGACCAGCGAACGCATCGCCTGCTCCGCGCCGGCGGGAACATGATACACCGCTCTCCCATCACGACAGACTCCCCTGTAGTGGGATTTGGAGCGACGGACGAGAGCGAATTCCGACGAGAGTCGCTTCTCCGACGTGCACTTCGAACGCAGGCAGTACTCTTCTGCCAACACGGAGTGGCACGTGAAGACAGGTGCGATGCAGACCACGATCAGGATGCAGTGTGTTCTCAGTTTCACGGATGCCTCGACAATCTCACTGGAACGATCGCTCATTAAGAACAGTGTCGTCTTGAGCGTCCGGGACGCACTCAAATGTCCGCTTTGACTCGCAGATGATACGAATTTGGAGACAATTCCAGGGTGCATCACTTCGTAACAAACGGTAGCTCAGCGAGCCAATTCGGTAAATGTCATTCTCGCGAGACAACGTCGATCAACCAATGCGCCCAGCGAGAGATCCGGCAGAATCTTCACTTCCTGGTATAAAACGATCCTATGTCGCAGCCAATGCTGACATCCTTGCGGCAGAAGTGACCTTTTCCCGTTTTACGAATCCGCATACATTGCCGACTCTCACCTGCCTGCGGCAACAATCTCCAGCCGTCCTGATGGCTGCCTCTGCCACAAGCAAAACTTCTCCTGGCTGTGAACTGGTTCTCAACGATGTGAAACATCGCGGCATCTGTCGTGAACGCTTCCATCGACTCCGGATTGCAGCATCCTCTCGCGCTTCCTGCGGCTTCGAACACCATGAAGATTTCTCCACCGCTATTGCTGTTGGTGTACTACTTAGCTTTCACCCAGCTGCTCGGGTGCATGCCAATGGCAGGACTGGGAACGTTTCCGAATGGGCATCCCGCATACCCTGGTCAGCCGATTGGCGTCTATAACCCGCAACCTTATCCTGGTGGATCTCCGTGGCATAACGTCGGTTATCCTCGATTTCCCGGCGGTCCGGGCATCCCGATCGTGATGAATCCCGCCCCTTTTCCTGGCGGTCCGGGCATCCCGGTTGTGGTGAATCCCTCCCCGGTTCCCGAGACAACACCAACGATTCCTGTCTCGCGTCCTGAGCCTGGGCCGACGGAACCAAACGAAGATCCGGCCGCCTTCTGGAGTCCCTGGCCACTGCCTCCCCGCGCAAAACAACTCGCAGCGCGCGCCGTGGGATTCAGCGGCGCAGCATCTGAAGGCGTTCCCGGAAACGACTTGCGCCGCCAACAACTCATTCAAGCCGCTGGTCCCACACCGAACGAAGATCTTAAGTATCGAGGCGGCAGAATCATTCGTGACCTCTTTTACGTCAATCTTTACGTCAGTGGCGACACGGAATGGTCCACAGCAGATGTTGAACAAATCGATGGCAGCCTATCACCGGCAATGCGCGACGAGCACTTGAACAATGTCCTGTTGCAGTATTATGACAATCAACAGATCAGCTCCACCGCATTGCCCTCGCACCCTCTTGTGGGCTATACGCCCACGATAGTCACTCGCGGTGACATTCAGAACTATGTTGCGTATCTTCACCGGCAGGGTTTTCTGCGTTCCTATGATCTCCGGAACACGGTCTTCAATTTCCTGCTGCCTCCGGGAACTGTGCTGACGGTTGCCGCCCAGGCTGCGAATGCGCTGCGAGAAGACATCAACTCGCTTGTAAGAACGGAAACCTTCGAGACGCGCGACGTTGTGCAGGCATCAGAAGAGGGTGACTCCAGATCGGGGATGGGTGGTTATCATGGGTCTGTCGTCACCGCCGATGGAGGCCGAGTCTATTTTTCCGTCGGAGTTTATTCGGAACGCTTCGCGAACGACGCCACGAATGGGATCCCGGTGTTCCGCGAGCCATGGAAGAATGTGGTCGCAACCCTTTATCACCAACTGATCGAAGCACGTACGAATCCGGATGTGGAAGACGCGATTCGAAATTCCTCCGATCTGAACGCAGACCGCAACCTTGGCTGGGTCTCCGACTCCGGGCTGGAAATCGGCGACTTCCCGCTTCACACAGACGTTCCGCTCACGAGCGTGATGAGAGAAGTTCCGCTCGCCAACGGACGTGGCCAAGTGCCAGTGCAGTTGCCATATTCCAACTTCGTTCACGGCATAGAAGGCCCAATCTCACAACCACACCCGCTGCCTTCACGTTGAGACGATCAGAACCGAACGATGTGGTGACAAGTCCCGACGACAAAGATAAAGTCACTTCTTGTCGTGCTACGTTTTTTCCAGGCCATGAATCGGTTGCCGCGTACATA
>CALFOL010000380.1 GCA_937919915.1 uncultured Planctomycetaceae bacterium | reverse complement strand
CCTCTTGAAAAATCGTCCCAGTGGGCTTTGAATTGCTAACCGGGGTTGAGTCCTCTCGTCAGGATTGGCGTCTTCTGCCGACTCAGGAGCAAAATAGATCTCCAGGCGGTCCGACTTCTTACATTCACTGCTCATTCGGATTCTCCTGCCTGAAGAATCTCGTTGAGTGTCACGAGTGACGCCTTGATCTCTGTGTCGTCGGGTGTCCGGAGCAAACACCATTCGAGTTCCGCGCGACATTGCTTGTACTGCCCGATTTGCAGGAGTTTCTGTGCCAGGTTCTTCCGTGCGCGAATGTCTGTTGGATTAGACTTCACCAGTTTGTTCAGGCAGTACACGGCTTGTTCCGCATCTCCTGCGAACGAAAAGATTGTCTCGCTGCGCTTCCAAAACTCGGGCGTTTGGGAGTCCTGTGACGTAGTCAGCTCCCGGATATGTTTCGAATACCAATCGGCGACGACACGCTGGTCTTCGACTTTCCCCTGCGACTCATAAGCTCGAAACAGCAGCCACAGGCCGTCGGCTTCAGGTCGCAGCTGACGAATGAACTCATCCGCAGGAATTAACAGACTGAGTTCCTTAACGATGGTCAGACGCAGACGGGCATCAATGGCAAATGCCTGACTCAGAGACTGACAGGCGGCATCGAACTGACCCTTTGAGGCGAGAGTCAAACCAACCTGATAGTGCACAAACGCTTCGTACGGCCGGATTGTCATCGCCTGCTGAAGCAACGCATCCTCAGTCTGTTCTGTCATACCAAGCAGGAATCCAACCTGGGACAGGATTGCGTAGGATTCGCCTTTTAGCGGTTGCCCCAACAGCGACTTTTGTGCCAGACGATGTGCTCGGTACAGGTCTGCTGAGTGGTTTCCAAAGGCTCTGACCAGCCATTCGGCCAGTTCACGATGCGATTCAAATTCGGTGCTTCTGACTGTACATCTGAGTTGCATCGCCGTCATATTGTTGGCGGCGTCTGCCTGTTTTCGATGGAAGCGATCGAGGTACATTCCGGCGAGCTTCGACATGGCGCGGTAGTCCGAGGGATCCCGCTTCAGGCAGCTTTCCAGGTGAAGAATTCGGTCATCGTCAGAAAGCGCTCTGTCTCGCCCGGCTAGCCAGTCGGCTTCGGACGCCGCGTCGTGTCCTGCTTCTGCGGCAGAAAACTGGCCGACCGGAACCGCCAGAATCAACAACAGCCAGGCCAGCACTGTTGGCCATCGCGTAGTCGTTGACGTTTTCTGTTCTGTTGATGCGTCGGTTTGTTGCCAGTGGCGGCAGGCACAGGCCGCGATGACCAGCGTCGGAATCAGGCAACCTGGCAGATACCAGACGAAGTCGACGGTTGAGTGCAGCAGGCTGGCAACGATGCCGCTGGCTACGATCAAAGCTCGCTGCCGACCAGAGTCTGTTGTGCTGTGCCGGTAGGTTCTGAAAATCCACGAACAGCACAAACCGATACCACACAACAGCAGTAGTGCACCTGGCAGTCCGAGTTCCAGCAGCACTTGAAGATAGCCGCATTCCGCGTGAGAAAACCGGACGTTGAAGTGCTGTTTCATCCATATGGGATAAACCTCGGCATGACTGCCAAGTCCGGACCCAGTGCGCCAAAAGTGTGGTACGGCTTCGGCCACAGATTGCCACAGGACCGTGCGGCCGGATGTCAGTTCATTCACTGACGATGCACCTGTGATGGAGTTCCATTTTTCCTGCAGCTTTTCTGTTCCGATTTCCATGGATCCTGCGATCACGAATAGTGCCACGGGAACTGCAAGTGTCAGCACGTTTCGCCACTTTACTCCGATCGCGACCAGAGCGATGACGGTTGCCACAAGCAACGCTGCGATGCCTCCCCGCGACGTGCTGCCAAGTCCTGCCAACGCTACGACTGCGATCGCCAGAGTCAGCACGATCTGAGTGGTTTGGATTGTGTGTGTGGACTGACTCGTCTGCCTTTGCCGGCGATGTCGTGACTCGCTAAAGGGACGCGACGACTGTTCGGTTCTACTGCTGTGCCACCACCAGATCAGCGGCCCCATCCCCAGCGCAAGGAAGTGGGCGAAGTGATTCTGGTTGGTAAACGTTCCCTTGACAGGCCATTTCGCTGAGCGCGCAGGATGTTCGAACATCCACAAGAACTCGTTACTTCCGGTGAGCACCTGTGCCAAACCGATCACTGCCATCACGACAGCAGCAATTGCCACAATCTTCAGACAGCGGTCGACGTGTGCTGTACTCTTGATTCGTTGCAGCAATGTCATGAAGAAGATGGAATAGGCAAGCAACAGAACCAGCCCAGATTTTGTCAGCTCTGGCGTTAATGAGATCGTCTCCCATGTGCTCGCAGCGGCTACGCCCTTCGTGGCGACGCCCCATGATTCCAGGTTTGCACCGATAAAGGGAGAAAATGTGTGCAGTACGTCTGGCGGTAGTCGCATCAGCTGCAGACAAACCAGAAAAATCGCACCCAGGATAATCAGTTCAGCACCAGAGCGATTTGATTGTGACGCGGGTTCAATCACCTCGCGGATCGCCCATGCGAACCCCATCAGCAGACTGCAGCAGATAAAAACGGCGACGCCACTTTCACGCACCACAGCAGTGGAGAGCGGGACAACAATGACTGCGATTGCGAAGCTCAGATCGCCAATGCGATCCAGGCTGCGAGCTGCCAGAGAACCGCTCACCACCATCGTCCTGCGATCGCTGTGCTCGTGCGTCTGAGCGCCTCGCCTAAGAGTCTGGCCCACCGCGCTCATTACGCCGCCTTCCCAAAGGTGACGTTGTTGTTTTCACTGTCCTCTGTTGGATCCGGATCCTCATCATGTCCATAAGAATATTCCCCGCCATAACCGTAGCCGTAGGTATAAGCGTAGCCATAGCTGTCTTTGTCTTCGCTCAGGCTGGTATTGGCGACGATGCCGACGATTTTAAGGCCCATTGATCTCAATTGATCGACCGCTCTGGATACGCTGCGGCGATGAGTCTTGTCCGGATTCATCAGGAATAACAACCCGTCAACATACCGGCCGACAATGGCCGCATCACTGACCGGACGCGTCGGAGGGCAATCGACGATTACCTGGTCGTATTCTGATACGGCCCAGTCAAGAATTGCTGGCAGTGTTGGCATGGAAAGCAACATGCCTGGGTTCAGGTGTCTGGCTCCGCAAGGCAGTACGTCCAGCAGTGGCACTTCGGTTGCAATGACCTTCTCTCTGCACGCTGTCGGGATGTCATCCTCTGATCGCAGCAGTTCAGACAAGCCGCCCTTCCCTCGCACATCAAGCAGTTTTGAGAGTCCTGGCCGCCGCATATCCGCGTCGATCAGCAAAGTGCGAATCCCGGTTTGTGCGTATGATGCTGCAAGATTGACGGTCGTGGTCGTCTTGCCCTCGCTGGCTTCGGTACTGGTAATGGCAAGGCATTTTGTTTCCTGCGGTGCCAGCGTGATTGACGTTTTCAGAGTACGAAAACACTCTGAATGTGGTGTCTGTGGGAAGCCATGAATGTAGATCTTCGACTGCTTAAGTTCGTCATCGGGCAGTCTGCGAATGACACCCAGAATTGCCAGTCCCAGTTCTTCACGAACTTCTTCCGGTGATCTCAATCGATCATCCATCAGGTCCATGACATAGATGATTCCGAGTCCCAGG
>CALFOL010000379.1 GCA_937919915.1 uncultured Planctomycetaceae bacterium | reverse complement strand
GTTGTGAACGGTACTCGCTCGCGGGAGCAGGCTTTCTTCGATCGAAAAGCGTGCCTCGCGGCCATAAGTCAGTGTAATACGCTGTAGAAGGATGAAACGGGTTGTTGCTCCCATTTGGTCGAAGAGTTATTTAACATGACATCCTGTCAGCGTTCTCTTGTTTTGTGACCTTTCCACGGCCTCACAGATGATTTGCCAACTTCAGTCTGCGTTTCGAATCCTCGCGACCTGCCTTGGCAGCGTTCTGACACTTGCAGCAACATCTGCTCAGGCGCCGGTGGAGCCTCTGTTGCAGAAGTATTGCCTGAGCTGCCACAACGATAATGACAAAGAAGCCGGGCTGTCTTTGCAAACTTTTGAGTCGCTGAAACGTGGCGGTGAAAATGGCCCGGTGCTGAACACAGCGGATCTACAGAAGAGCCTGCTGCTGGAAGTTCTCGCTGCCAAAGGTGACCGCGCCATGCCTCCGGAAGGTGAACCGCAACCCACGGACGAAGAACGCCAGCGTCTGAAGCAGTGGGTGCTGTCAGGCGCTGCAATGAAGCCGATCGCTGGTGGCATTCCGGACGTAAAACGGATCGCCCCTTTTAAACAGGCGACCGCAGCGCTGCTGGCCAGCGCCATGACTGCTGACAAAAACTCTGTGGCCGTGGCTGGTGTTCGACACGTGTCATTGCTGTCTGTTGAGTCGGGAGAAAAACTCTGGACCACCAGTCTTGAACAGGGAAAGGTGTCGGGACTGTCCGTTGGCCATCAGAACCCATGGATTGTCGCCGCCGCGGGGACTCCCGGAGTGAACGGCACCGCCGTGATTCTTGCAGCAGCCGATGGCAAAATCCTAAAGACGCTGTCGGGACATACGGATGCCGTCTACGCGGCCGTGCTGAATTCGACCGACACGTTGCTGGCGACGGCAGGCTATGATCGACGCATTTTGATTCACGACGTAGCGACTGGAAAAGTTCTGCAGACGCTGGACGGACACAACGGCAGCGTGTTTTCTTTGAGCTTTAGTCCGACCGGCGAAGTTCTGTGCAGCGCCAGTGCTGATGGGACTGTAAAAGTGTGGAATGTGAAGTCGGGCGTAAGGCTTGATACGCTGAGCCAGCCTCAGGCGGAACAGTACACGGTCATCGTCAGTCATGATGGCAAACAGGTTTTTGCGGCCGGAGCAGACAACCGTATTCGCGTCTGGAAATTGCTTTCGCGAGATCAGGCACGCATCAATCCGTTGTTGACGTCACGGTTCGCTCACGAACAACCAATCTCGCGGCTCACGCTGTCCGACGATGGCAGCCTGCTGGCCAGCGCGGCGGAAGACGGCACAATCCGCACATGGTCCACGGCGCCGCTGACGCCGCTTCAGAGTCTCCCGCAGCAGGATGTGTCGGTCACATCACTGTCGTTCATTGACCACGAACGTTTGTTTATTACACGGCTTGACGGTTCAACACAAACACTTCCTTTGCATCCCGCGTCGGCCACACCCGCGCCTGCTGTGACTGAAAATCCGACGCATGCAGCGAGTGTCCAACCGCCAACTGCGATGATTGACGCGGCAGAGGCTGATGCGGCGAATGATGAACCCGCGACGGCACAAGTCGTTGCGTTACCGGCGAAGGTGACCGGTGTCATTCGACCGGATGAAGGGAACGATCGCGATGTGGACTGCTATCGATTCGTCGCGACGGCCGGACAACAATTGCTGATGGAAGTGAAGGCTGAGCGCGATAAGTCGCCGCTGGATTCCAAAATCGAAGTCCTCAAGACCGATGGCAAACCGATCCTGCAGACTCGCCTGCAGGCGGTTAGGGATTCTTACTTTACGTTTCGTGGCAAGGATTCGACCACCAGCGATGACTTTCGAGTCTTCAATTGGCAGGAAATGGAATTGAATGAATACCTGTACGCCGACGGAGAAGTCGTGCGACTGTGGTTGTACCCACGGGGACCGGATTCGGGATACAAAGTTTACCCGGGCTTTGGCGACCGACATACTTACTTTGGCACAACAGCAACATCACATGCCCTGCAGGCGCCGTGCTTTGTTGTGGTTCCGCGAGGGCCAGACGAGCAACTGACCGCAAACGGTCTGCCCGTGTTTCCTGTTTACTACGAAAACGACGACGACGGACGACGAGAACTCGGCAGTGATTCGCGCCTGATGTTTACCGCTCCGGCGGACGGTGACTATGTTGTGAGAGTCAGCGATGCTCGCGGCTTCAGTGGCCCTGACTACAAATACCAGCTCAGCGTCCGGTCGCCTCAACCAGACTACTCCGTCACGGCCTCGACAACAAAAATCAACGTCGCGGCGAACACGGGTTCCGAAATCACATTCACCGCAACGCGCATCGACGGGTACGAAGGCCCGATTATTGTGGATGTGGAGCATCTGCCTGCAGGATTTGGGTTTTCCGGGCCCATTGAAATTCAGCCGAATCAGCTCTTAGGTTTTGGGACTTTGTTTGCGACACCGGATGCAAAGGAACCATCCGCAGAAGAACTCGCTAAGATTCAGTTTATCGCTCATGCTGAAGGCAGCGGAATGCTCGGCGAAGCAAAGCCATTCGGCAAACTGGAAGAGCTGAAACTTGTCGCCGAACCCAAACTGCGGGTCACGATTACGAAGTCAGCCGCTCAGGATCAGGCGACTGCCGAGGACAAAACGGTCGGCCTGGTATTGCAGATTCGTCCGGGTGAGACCGTGCAGGCGTCGCTGGAACTGCAACGGTTGAACCATGATGGTGTTGTGTCGCTGGGCAAGGAGGATGCCGGGCGAAACCTGCCACACGGCGTATTTGTTGACAACATTGGACTCAACGGATTGCTGCTGTTGGAAAAACAGTCACAGCGGGACTTCTTCATCACGGCCGCCAAATGGGTACCGCCTTCGCGCACGACGTTTTTTCTGAAGTCGAACGTCTCTGAGATCACGTCCTTGCCAGTAACATTGGAAGTCCTGCCAGCCGCAAATGCAGACGACAGCGCTGCCGCATTGACAGCGGTTAAGAAATAGATGACGGCTGCTTTAAAACGACACTGGTTCCTGTTGGGATTACTGACAGTCATACCAGCGGCAATCGTGATCGCTCAAGCGTCGCCACCAGCCAGTGTCGTGCACGCCATCGAAGCAGCCCCGACACCGGCCTGCACGGCCATTATTCTGTTTCTGATGTCGGTTACGCTGAATACTGGTCGCCTGCTGGATTCCGTCCGGCATCCAGGACCATGGCTGCTGGCGTGCGGGGTCAATCAGATCGTAATTCCGCTGTTGTGCCTGCCCTTGCTCACGCTGCAGAAATCAGCCGATATGCAGGTTGGTCTGTTAATTGCCGCCTGCGTTCCCTGCACAATGGCGGCAGCTTCTGTGTGGACGCGCAGAGCCAACGGCAACGACGCAGTTTCGCTGCTGGTGACTTTGATTACCAACGGCCTGTGCTTTGTGGTGACTCCGCTGTGGATGATGGTTGGCAGTCGCTGGTTTGGCACGTCTCAGACATCGCCCGAACTGAATTTCGGTTCGCTGATGTTGAAGATGGCGCTTACGGCGCTAGCCCCGGCGCTGTTCGGACAGTTGCTGCGCCGCTCTGCGGTGGTCGCGGCTTTTGTCGACCGCTACAAACCGTGGTTCAGCAACTTAGCGCAGGCGATCATTCTGGCGCTTGTGTTTGTGTCTTCGTTCCGCGGTGGCTTGAGATTTCAGCAGGACGGAATGGCCGGTGACTTACGACACACTGAATTCGCCATTGTCTGGATGTGTTGTATTGGCCTGCACCTGGCAGGAATGCTGATCGCGTGGATGCTGAGCGGCGCGTTGAAGTTTGCTTCCGCTGATCGCCGTGCCTGCGCCATCGCGGGAAGCCAAAAGACGCTGCCGATTGGCATCCTGATTTCGCAGGCCACCGGCCAGCCGTTTTCGCTGCTGCCGATGCTAATGTACCACGCGTCGCAGCTGTTCATTGATACATGGATTGCCGATCGCATGAAATCGGGCGACGACCCATCGTGACCAGGGCTTCCAGCCGTCGTTTTGAGTCAACTCACTGCAGCTGGCAGCCCTGGTCACGAACTGCTACAAGAAGTCGGAAATCACGGTGTCTGCGACGAAGCGACCGTCATCGGTTAGCCGCAAATGGTTGCTCTTGATCTCCAACAGGCCATGATCGATATGGTTCTGCAGAATTTCGGCTTCGTAACGTCGCAGGCAAACGCCGAACCTTTGTTCGAATCTGGCCAGATCGATCCCGCCAATGCGTCGCAGTCCCAGAAACACGGCTTCCCGAATCTTCTCATCAGCATTCAGCTGTTCCGATTCCTGCAACGCAATTTCAGAACGCGCCCAGCTGTTAATCCAGCGTGTCACGTTTCGAGCGTTGGTGCTGCGAACGCCGGCGACATATCGCGCGGCCCCCGGGCCGAATGCAAAGTACTCATCCGCCGACCAATAAACCATGTTGTGCCGACACTCAAAGCCCGGCTGCGCGAAGTTGGATATTTCGTAGTGCTGGAAACCGCGATCCGGCAGGTGCTGAATCGCAGCAGCATACATTTCACGTTCCAGTTCATCCGGCATGACGGCTAAGTTGCCCTTCTGCATTCGCTGAAAGAAGTCAGTGCCTTTTTCGAAGGTCAACCCGTACGTTGACACATGCTTCAAGGGCAGCGATGTCGCAGTCGACAACGATTCCAGCCACGACTCTGCAGACAGTCCCGGCACGCCGAAAATTAAATCCAGCGAAAGATTCGGGAATCGCTCAGCCGCGCGTTCCACCACGTCTAACGCTTCGTCACGACTGTGCTGCCGTTCCAGAGTCTTCAGCACCTGATCATCAAACGACTGTACGCCGAGGCTTAATCGATTGACGCCAAGATCGCGCAACGCATCCAGCCGATCGTTGTCGAGACCGTCCGGATTGGCTTCAATCGAAAACTCGCCACCATCAGACAGTACAAAATTCGCCGTGATGAGTTCGATCAATTGCGTGAGTTGTTCGACATTGAGATGTGTCGGAGTCCCGCCGCCGATGAAGATCGTGTCGACTGGATAACGCTGCTGCTGCAGTCGGGACAGTTCGTTCTGCAACGCGGCCAGCCATGCAGGAATTAGATCGTCACGTTCGGCAACCAGCGTGAAGTCGCAGTAGCCGCAGCGATGCAGGCAAAACGGGACATGAAAATACGCAGCGCGTGGTGCACAGGCAGCATCAAGCACCGGGTACGGATCGAAATCGTCGGACACAGTCGCCACGGGCGAGCTACTCCTGAGGCAAACCAGCCAGGCTGTCTTCAGACCCCGCCAGCAGCAAGATGTCTGTGGCTTCGATCCTGTCGTTGGGGCCAGGCACACTAATCAGCCGCGTCTCAGCAATTGTCGCAACGGGCTCCGCAGATTCTCGTCGAATTGCGATCAGGTTGACCTGATAGTTCAGTCGCAGGGAAAGTTCCCTCAGCGTCTTTCCGGCGAATGCCGCAGGCGCCAGCATTTCCACGATGGTAAAACCTTCGCCCAGCGTGATGTAATCATTGATACGTGGATGAGCTAGTCTACGGCCCAGCATGTCGCCTGCCGTCTTTTCCGGCTGGATGACTTCATCAGCACCGATCTGCCCAAAGATCTCTGCGTGCAGTGTAGTCTGAGCGCGACAGATCACTTTCGGCACCAGCAGATTCTTCTTGCAAATCACCGTCGTCAACAGAGCGGCTTCGAAGTTCTCCCCAATCGCGACAACCACACAGTTGACGCGGTCGATTTCCTGGCTTCGCAGTGCCGATTCGTCTGTGGAATCCAGACGAACAGCAATGCCAACATCGTCCTGAACTTCGTTCACCAGAGATTGATCTGCGTCAATCGCCACCACCTCAGCACCATGATTCGACAATCGGCGAGCCAGTGCCATTCCAAAGCGACCGAGGCCGATGACTGCCACCCGTTGTTGAGATGCGAACGGCATTATTTCCGTTTGGGAACCTTCGTAAGTGTCAATTGATAGCCAAGTTCCTCGGCAAGACGCAGAACGATTGCGACGGAAACCGGGTGGCTACGGTCCTCAAGCTTTATCAGCGTCGCTGGTGCAACGTCCAGTTTCACCGCCAGCGAACTAAGAGAAATCTTCTGCTGCTCTCTCGCTGCCTTCAATTGCGAGGCAAGTGCTGTTACAGCCTCGTTCTGATTCAGTCTTTTTCTGCCAACCGTCGGCCATGTTGCTTGCTTCTGCCCACGCACAGTCCCGCCAACTTGTGGTGGCGCTGCTGCGATAGGTTTCCTGACTGCCTTCTTTTTCTTCACGACAACCCCTTTGCCTGATTTCAACTGAAACCCAACGTCGCGAGTGTCCCCTGACGACTTTAGATCCGAAACGCATTTTAGTACCGAGTGTAAACACAAGGTCACTATGCCTGATGATTACGAGCGAACCTTATCGCTCATAGCGAAGAGACTAAAGCACATGGGGCAGATCGTAATAGGCCGAGTGATGTTTTTCTGTTTTAATTATTAAATTATTCAACGACGCAGACGATGCGTGACGGGATATCCCCCATCCGGGAGTCAAATCATCCACCAGACAGCAAATAGCCCTGGAAGAGATATGGAATCTGCACTGCGACACTCTTAAGCTGACTTCCAGGATGCTTGCTGAATTACAAAACTGTATTTCCCTCCCGAGTGACTGGAACAGCACGCATCCAGCTGGTATGTTGCACAATATACCCTTGGGGTTGATAACAAACCACCTAAGCAATTAATGGTCAATAGACACACATTCCTCATTATGGAGTTTCTATCCCTGAAAATTGTCTCGAAAGCACCGAAATTTGCTCCTTGCTCTCGGGCCCAATACACACAGGCCATTTGTTCCCAAAACATTTCGGTGTTTTCAGCATTACGACAATATACCCAGTCATTTTTCGATTCGAAGTTGAGATACTGAGGCTCATGATTGGTATTGGCAGAGCAATCACCAGTGTGGTGTTTTGCTCCGAGGAATGTGACAAAGTTCTCGGTTGGGGGCAGAAGCCAGACCGGGCGCGCACTTAGGGTAATTTGCGGGGGAGAGGTTAGCTTGCGCTGG
>CALFOL010000378.1 GCA_937919915.1 uncultured Planctomycetaceae bacterium | reverse complement strand
GTTTGGTGCTGACCCGCATCTGAAACCTGAAACCTGAAACCTGAAACCTGAAACCCCATGTCCTGGCTCACGCAGTATTTTCTGAACCCCGGCTTTGTGCTGCCGGGTGCTGCGCTGGCTTCACTGCCGATTATTATTCATTTGCTGAGTCGTCTGCGCTACAAAAAGCTGCGGTTTGCGGCGATGGAATTTTTGCTGCAGAGTGACGAGCTCAACCGCCGCCGGCTGATTATCGAACAGTTGTTGCTGCTGTTTTTGCGAGTACTGGCGGTGTTGTTGATCATGTTTCTGATCGCTCGGCTGATGCTGGATCCGTCGCGAATGATGCTGCTTCGAGGTGCGGCGACACATCATGTGTTGGTTCTGGACGACTCGCTTTCGATGCGTGCTCGTGTTGATGAAGAAATGGTGTTTGATCAGGCAATTGCGACACTGGAAAAAATGCTGTCACAGGATGACGGCAGTACCGCGTCGATGCGAGTGACCGTGCTGACGATGACTCAGCCCGACCGCCCCCTGGTCACTGACCGCGAACTGAATGCCGCGTTGCTGCAGGATCTGGTGCCTCGATTGCGAAACGTGACCTGTTCCTTCACTGGCGTATCTCCGGTGCCGGGGCTGACAGCGGCGGAGAATATTCTGGCGGCAGATGCGGGCGCGGCGCGACACGTTCATGTGATTACGGATTTCCGAAAGTCAGACTGGGTCAATCGTCCCGAAGTCGTCGCGGCACTCAAGTCGCTGGACGCGATTAAGGCTGAGGTTAGTCTGGTGCAGGTGACCAGGGATTCTGTGGCGAATGTCGTGTTGAGTCAGATGACTTCGGAAACGCTGGCCGTGGCTGTCGGGGTTCCGTGGCGACTGAATCTGACTTTCCATAACTACTCTGACCAAAAGTCGAGCGGTCTCCGTGCCACAGCTTACGTTGATGGTGCAGCCATGCCGGCGAAGGTGTTGATTCCTGATATTGAACCGGGTGAAGATGCCGTGTTGTCGCACGACATCGTTTTCGAATCGGCCGCGCATCATGAGATTGAAGTGCGTTTGGAAGACGATGCGCTGCTGGAAGACAACAGGCGATTCATTGTGGCTGACGTCACGGCTTCGCGAGCATTGCTGATTGTGGATGACGATGGTCGCCAGGACGATGCTGGCTTTGTGGCCGCTGTGTTTGATCCGCAGCTGAGTGGTGTGGCTACTCAGGTTCGGACGTCAGATGTTCTGACGACTGCCAGGCTGGATGACTACGATTGCATCTACTTGCTGAACGTGCGGGAATTGCCAGCGGATGCGACATTGCTGCTCACGAATTACGTTCGTGGTGGAGGCGGCATCGCCTGGTTTCCTGGCGATCAGGCGACGACGACCTGGTACAACACCACGCTGCGTGACGGCGACGAGCCGCTGTTTCCAGTATCGCTGGGGACGCTTCAGGAAGTTGAGAAATCGGCGGGAGATCAGGAATCGGTATTCCAGCATCCCGTGTTCGAACAACATCCGATTTTTGCGATCTACAACATCCCTGATAGTCCGTTCGCCGATCTGGTTCAGGTTAGTAAATGGTATCAGGCGACTCTGGATGACGCGTCGGACGATTCCACGCGGCCGGATGTGAAGGTGTTGGCACGCTTGCAGAATGGGCAGCCGGTGATTCTTGAACACGCAATCGGCGAAGGTCGTGTGCTGACATTTCTGACGTCTGCCGGCCGTCGCTGGAGCAACTGGCCGATTTCTCCGGCGGCTCCTGGCTTTGTTGTCATGAATCTGTTGATGCATCAATATCTGCAGAAACCGAGTGATGCCGTGCAGTTGCGTGAAGTCGGAGAACCGGTGCAGTTTGAATGGACGGCGGGCGAGTATTCGAACACGATCGATGTCTTTCTGCCTGAGATTGAAGGTGACGATTCGGTCGATACGTTCTTTCGACTGCAGGCGGCACCTGTGGAGGTTGCTGCAGAAGAAGCTTCCGGCAAACAACTCGATGACCGTTTGGCGGTCTCAGTGCCGCAAGCCGACCGTCCCGGTGTGTATCGCATTAAGCGTTACCCGGCAGAAGGCGAAACTGAAGAAACCTGGCTGGCTCTCAGCGTGCCGACCGCGGAAAGTGACCTGACGCTGGCAGACGCATCAGAAGTGCAGCAGCAGGGGGATTTGGGTCACGTGCGGATTGTCTCTGCGGAGACAGCAGGCGGGCTGTCGGCCAGTGATGCGGGTCGTGAAATGCGGTGGGTGCTGATTGGGCTGTTGATTGCGGTGCTGATTGGCGAGCAGTTGTTGTCGCTGCGCATGAGCTTTCACGCGGAGGCGAAATCATGACACTGCTCACGCTGTTGTCCTTGGCGCAGTCGGATGCTCAGTCGTTTCAGACGACGGAATTCGATCTGCCGGAATCCACCGTCGGACTGTTGCTGTTGCTGGTCGGGCTGTTCGCACTGTTCGGTTTGACGACGTGGACGTCGCTGCGGGATTCTCGTTTTCTAAAGGCCCCTTGGCGCGGTGGACTGTTGCTGCTGCGAGCTCTGGTGTTAGTGCTGGTTCTGGTTGTGTTACTGAATCCACGTCAGAGAACTCAAACGACGCAGATTCAGAAGTCGCGGGTTGGCGTATTGATTGATACGTCTTTGTCGATGGCATATCCCGCAACAGAGGTGTCGCAGACAAGTGAAGCTGCCGATTCCATCGAAACCCGCGCCGTGGCTGCCCGAAAAGTTCTTGCTGAATCTGGTCTACTGGATCAGCTTAGCGAAACTCATTCCGTTTCTGTGTACGGTTTTGATTCGACGTTGAAGGGCCCGCTGGCGATCGTTTCAGACAAAGAGACCACGTTCGTTGTCGACGAAACATCTGATTCATCAGCTGGAGATCCTTCCACAGCAACCGCCGCTCCCGACACCGTGGCGCGGTTGGATCTGGACGAAGCCGACGGATTGTCAGCCGCTGAAGTCAACGCGAAATGGCAGAGATTGTTCCAACCTCGTGGCGCGGAAACTCGGCTGGGGGAAGCTCTGCACCAGATGATTGGGCAGGTCGCGGGCCGGACGTTGTCGGGCATAGTGGTGCTGACTGACGGTCGATCGAACGCCGGTCTGGATATCGAAGCGGCGACTTTGCGAGCCCAGCGCAGCGAGACGAAGTTGATTTCGGTCGGTGTTGGCAGTGATCGGCCGCAAGTGAATTTGTGGCTGGCGGGCATGCAGTCACCGATTGACGTTCATCGCGGAGATCCGTTCGATATCGCCGTTACTGTGCAGGGAAATGGCCTTGCAGAGCAGAGCGGAATGATTCAGTTGTTTCAACAGTCTGCCGGCAGCGATGGCCAGGATCGCCGTAAAGTTGATGAGCAGCCGTTCCAGTTTTCGATGGAAGGTTTGCCGTCGGAGGTTCGTTTTCAACAGCAGCTCAGCGTGCCCGGCAAGTACGAATACGTCGCCGTCGCCGAGTTGGGTGATAAACAGCTGCGCGAGTTAACTCAGGAAGACAATCAGCGGCGCCGGGAAGTGGAAGTCACGGATCGCAAGATCAAGGTGCTGGTGATTTCCAGCGGCCCCATGCGAGACTACCAGTTTGTTCGCAACACGCTGTATCGTCACAGTGGAATTGAATCGGATGTCTGGCTGCAAACTGTAGGCGAAGACAATCTGGGATTTGTGTCGCAGGAAGCTGAGAAGCTGTTGACGTCGTTTCCGAAGACGGAAGCGGAACTGTTTGAGTACGATGTGATCGTTGCGTTCGACGCAGACTGGAGCCGGTTGGCTGCTCGTCAGCAGACGTTCCTGAATCGCTGGGTCGATGAACATTCCGGCGGGATCATTTTTGTGGCTGGTGAATTGTTCACTCCGGAACTGGCTCGTGATGCTGAGAAGTTTCGTGACATTGCTGTGCTGTATCCAGTGGTGCTGAACCGGATGCTGTCAGAGTTGAGCGTGACTCAACGAGCCGATACCCCCTGGCCTGTTCTGTTGACGGCTGAAGGCAGGGCGAGCGAGTTCCTGAAAATTGCCGACGCGACTGGCAAGGCGGATGTGGATCTGTGGAAAAAGTTCGAAGGCATTTATCGTTCGTATCCCGTTCGATCGCTACGTGACGGTGCTGTTGTGCTAGCCCAATACGGTAACCCGCGAGCTCGGACGCAGGACGGTCAGCCGCCGTTTTTGGCGAGCCAGTTTTATGGCAAAGGGCGAACGATGTTTGTGTCCTCGGCTGAAACCTGGCGATTGCGTGCGATCAGTGCGGAGGGTCACCAGCGTTTCTGGACCAGCATGATTCGAGAAGTCGGGCAGGGGCGTCGTAGCCGTGGCCGTAGCCGCGGTTTGCTGCTGCTGGATCGTACGGAAGTATCGCCCGGTCAGACCGTAACAGTGCGAGCTCAGTTATACGATTCCCGGATGCAGGCGCTGCAGCGTGAGTCTGTTCCGGTTTCGATTGTCGATGCCGAAGGGCGGCCTGTGAGCGTTCCGGATTCCTTGCGCGGAGATTCGCGCCGTCCGGGCCAGTTTGTCGCCACGTTTCGTCCGAGTCGTCAGGGGCAATATCGTGTGACGGTCCCTGTGCCTGAGTCCAGCGACATTCTGCAGGCCAACATTGAGGTGGTGCTGCCGAATCTGGAGTCCGAAGACCCGTCTCAGAACGTCGCGATGCTGACGAAGCTGACCGCGGACACGGGGGGCGTGTATCTGTCACTCGGCGACCTCGCAGCGCGTCTGCCGGAACTGTTGCCCGATCGCAGCGAGCCTGTCATTGTTGACGAGCAACTGAAGACATTGTGGGATCGTAAGTGGCTGATGTACCTGATGGCCGGGTTACTGGCTTTGGAGTGGGCTCTGCGACGCGTGGTGCGGTTGTCCTAGTTTCGCATGAAGTGGCCGTCAAATGCCAATGGCAATCATTTTGGGCTCTGGCAAGATACTAAGGAACGCCCGTCAGTCGTGGCTCGGTTCAATTTGCGTGTACGATCACTGGTCGTCGCCGCTACAATTCACGAAATGACGCAGAATGAACGCCAACGGGAGACAGGCAATGACCGAAGATGACCTGAGCAATACGCTCGCTAAGCTCCACGAAACCCTGAATGAAACGACCGAAGTCGATGACCCGACTCGCGAACTCCTGCTCGGTGTGGCTGCAGATATTCAGCGACTGCTGACTTCAGGGGACGAGCCCGGCAGTTCGGATGAAACCATATCGAATCGAGTGAGGGAAATGGTTGTAGAATTCGAAGTCCGACATCCGCACATTGGCGGTCTGCTGGAACGATTGAGTGACGGGCTGGCAAACATGGGGATTTAAGCCAGATCGGCCCAGCTTATCCGATGAGTTCCGCAATCGGCTTCACGCCAGGTTCGATGAATGAACGTGGCACACCGCGGAAGTCGAATACCCGCTCAGAGTCCAGGTTGGTCCCGAGATTGTGATAGATCGTGGCGAACACTTCCTGAAACGTTACGGGCCGATCGTCTGCTTCGCCGCCAAGTCGATCGGTTGATCCGATAACCTGTCCCGTTTTCATGCCTCCGCCAGCGAGCAACGCACTGCAAACGCGTGGCCAGTGATCGCGGCCACCGTTGTTGTTAATCTTGGGTGTGCGCCCGAATTCGCCCCACACCACAACGGTGACATCGTCCTGAAGTCCTCGTTCGTGCAGGTCTTCCACTAACGCACTAATGCCCTTGTCGAAGACCGGCAGTTCTTCACGCCCCGTCTTAAAGTTATTGCTGTGCCAGTCCCAGAAGCTGTGGTTCACGGTGACCACGCGGGCTCCGGCCTCGACAAGGCGTCGGGCGGTCAAAAAGTTCTGCGGACACATGGGTGCCGCATCGCCGCGAGGTTTCGTCTCGTCTGCAACACCATAACGATCTCGCGTCTCCTGGCTTTCCTTCGAAACATCGAGCGCGTTGAATAATTCCGGCGACGTCAAAATTCCCATTGCCTGCTGCGTGAACGTGTCCATCCCCGTCATTTTGCCGCTGGCATCACAGTCACGTCGGAATTTGTCGAAGGAAGTCAGCAGCTGACTGCGATGCCTCAATCGATCGGCGGTGATTCCCTGCAGCACCAGGTCATCGCGTCCGGGGCCTTTCGGCGAAAAGGCCGAATGCCCCAGTCCGAGAAACCCAGGGCTGGGTTCGTTGTATGGCTGGTGTTTTGTGGTGTAACACATGCTGACGAAGGGCGGTGTGCCGGGAGTCACCGGGCCTTCGAAATGGCTGACGACCGAACCGAAGTGCGGCCAGCCACCCGCTGCCGCGTTTTGTTCGTGGTATCCCGTCATGCACTGATAGGAATAGTGTGAATCCCTGGCTCCGACCATCGATCGAATGGGCACGAACTTGTCCATGTTCTTTGCAATGCCCGGCAGCAGTTCGCAGATTTCGATGCCTGGGACATTCGTGCTGATCGGCTGAAACTCGCCTCGAATCTCTTTCGGAGCCGCCGTCTTGATGTCATACATGTCCTGATGCGGCGGCCCCCCACACAGGTAGATCATGATCACCGATTTATGCCGCTGACGATTGTTCGCTGGTGAGTTTGCTTCCGCCTTAAGCAACTGCGGAAGGCTCAAGCCAGCTGCGCCCAGTCCACCGATTCGCAGCGCGCTGCGGCGCGAGATGCCGCTGCTCAATTTTCGTTGGGAGGATACGGAACCCTGCACAGACAACATGGCAGACTCAACAAAGGGGTGGGAGAAAAGGGCGGGGAGTGGAGTTTACCAGCTCGAATTATCGGAGTCGACTTAAACTTAGCCGACGGGACTTTGTCGGCGCATCAACGGGAGCTGAATTGACCAGATTGACACAGTTCGTCCGAAAAGTCTGGATTTCCCCGCGTTGAATTGTTTCTCTGAGTTTTTCTGTAACACCTGCCCAGTCTCAGCAAAAGAGTAGTGTTGTTGAAACAATCAAAGTCATCTCAGGAAAAACTCACAACAGGCAAGGCTACGGCGTATTACGCTGACTTGTGGCTGCGGGGTACGCTCTACGATTGAAGAAAGTCGGCTCCCGCGAGAGTACCGTTCATAAGCAGTCGCTTATATGTTTTCGCACATAATAATCTTCGGATCATCCTTAC
>CALFOL010000377.1 GCA_937919915.1 uncultured Planctomycetaceae bacterium | reverse complement strand
GGAAGTGGTGGAAGTGGTGGCCGCTTTTGATGGCGGCAGGATTACATCGATTGGATTCGCGTGTCGTTGCCAAGCAACATCGCTCATCACCATCAACTCCTCAGACGATTTTCCGGTATCCATTCCGGGGGCTTTCAGAATACGATTTATGCCAAACTGAGAACAATCACCCTGATATGCGACCGACTTCACCCCCACGCACTTTCAAGGCATGGCCAAAACGAATTCGCGGACAAGCCGATGCGATTTCGTTAATAGTCGTTTGTAGCGGCGTACGATGAGCACCGCTGAGCGTTATACTGAAAGTCGACTCAGGGGGAGTAACATCCATACTTGACGCGGCCAGGGATTGCCCGCCCGCCGGCCGTTCGAGAACAGTTTTTCCAATCCAGTGAAGCACGTAGCCGATCTTCCATGGAACGATCGCTGTCAGGCCGATATGGCCGGTCCGGTATCTCCAGCGCTCAGGGCGTTCAAGCGATTCGTAGAGCGTCTGATCGGTCTCGGCGCGGACAATCCGGTCGTACTCAGCATGCAACATCAGCACCGGCGTTCCATACAAGACAGCGGCAGTGTGATGAGGGTCGAGCTTTGATTCTTGTAGGACTCGCTCTATAAACTTGCGGCGTTTGTTTGAGTTTTTGCAGGGCGTATTGCTGATTACTAAAGGCATTGGGTCAGAGTTGTCGACTAAAGTTTCGACGAGCTCAATATGACCATTGAAGAGCGGGCTACTCGTGATGATCTGCGCGACATTCTCTCCCCCACCGATCAAGACCGCTGCATCGACCGGGCCAATTCTTGCAACAGCTGCGGCAAGCGCGATGGCTCCCGCACTCATCCCGACAACCACACGCGGTCCGACCAGGATCTCTGGTCGCTCCACTTCTAAGTATTTGATCATCGCTTCGAGCGCGTAAGCGCGATCGGACAAGTGGTCGTCGATCCGACTTGCCAGGCGAGTTGCTCCCTTGTCGCTCACTGTCACTTTCTCAGAGGCAGTAAAATCAATTCCAATGGTGCAGGCCACCACGTTCCATCCGCGATCGCGGGCAATCCTCAGGGCAGTGCGTTCACCAGACGAGAGAACGTCGATACTGCCGAGAAATAGGAGGACGCCGTTCGCCTTACACCCGGCAGGTATCACCTGAGCAAACAAGAGGTTCTGCCAGCATCAAGCTGGAGTGTGAATTGCGAGGAAGAGGAATTCGCTAACCCTTGTTGGCCTTCAAAAGTCCCATGGAATTGGCCCCCATTGTCTGAGGACGCGGTAGCGACCAGCATGAAATGCTCCGCTGTCACATCCTCTGCATCCGGACCCAGGCTGAAAATGCGGCACTGACCGAATGTGCCATGGTCGCCTGGCAGCTCTCCGCTTCGGATAATGTCTAAAGTTTGCGACGACTCACGTGCAGGCCACGCGTCAGCCGCAAAGGGAAAATCAAGCGAGAGGTGAGGGAAGCATGAAAGAACGCCGTTCACTTGTCGATGGCCTAAATCCTGTTACTCCCGATCAAGAGGAACGCGAAAAAGCGTTCGTCTATGGCATTCCATCGGACACCGAGTCAGCGGAAGCAGACGAGACTAAACAGACCGCAGTAAGTCAGCCACCAGTGGCAACACAATCACATGAACACGTGCCGAGTCGGGACTCCCGCCTGCTGCCACAGTTTGCCGGTCGGGTTCCAATTACAACGCGGACACGTCCGGAAATCGCTTCCGAAGTGAAACGTGCCTCACTCACGCGACAGCTGGATGGAGTCACTCCGTACTCAGTGCAGGATATCGTTGAGGAGGCTCTGGAGCTTTGGTTACTCACGAATGGATATCTGCAACGCTAAGGCCGCACAATTCCAATGAAAAACGTGTCCATGTTCTGCGTGCCATTACTCAGGACAGTTAGACGCGAGCTCGCTGGGAAGAGCTAAACCCAAGGCAGAGAAAAGGTCTTTTGCGCGCTCATCTTTATAGCAGGAATCAACGGCGCTCGTCGTCGCAAACTGCATTTAAAACTCCACGTCGTAACGCTTAGTCATTTCACGACGAACTTCGGCTGTTGCATTGTCAATGAGGTTCCAGCCCTGAAGTTTTGTCGACGATCCTGAAGCTTCTGAGTTGGCGATCGCGTTGCGTGCCGACATGGCACGAGAACTTGGGGACGAGTAGCTGTAGTTGCCGTAACCGTAACCTGAGCCACCGCTGCTCAGTTCGTTTCTTGCCGCGGAGCCGCCCTCAAGCCGGGCTGCCTTGCGGCTTCCAGACATGACTCGAAGTGTTTCAGACAGATTCTGCCCATATTCAAGCAAGTCATCATCAACATGCAGAATAGGCAAGTGGTCAATCTTTGTCGTGTAACGGTCAATCCAGTAGGCGTCAGAGTTATGCGATCCCGCCTTTTGCCGAAGGTCTTTCATCAGTGCCTGCGTGGTAGCAGTCCATTTTGC
>CALFOL010000376.1 GCA_937919915.1 uncultured Planctomycetaceae bacterium | reverse complement strand
CCGTGACTGTGACGTGGCCCGGTGGCGAGACTGCCATTGTGCCGATTAAGAGTGTCGACCGCATGGTGCAGGTTGCGCAATAAATAGTCGCGGAGCGACGACATGTGCGTCCACATTTCGCCGCTCCGCGACTATCAGCAGCTGTGGAGTCGTTCTCTGCACTCTATACGCGGGCGGCGGTGGAATCCGGCGACTGTATGTTATTGACATCTGAGATGTCCGGCAGAACGACTTCGAAGGACTCCAGCGTTTGCAAACGCTTGGATTCCTGTTCGCGTTTCAGGTCGCGCAGCATATAGGCGACCATGGTTCCAATACCGATCAGGCTGATTGTCAGCAACGGCCATTCGTAACGCAGCATGCCGTCGATGTGTGTAAAGAAAGCACTGTCGTTTTCTATGCCGAAGTTGTTTTTTGCATGCAGCGTAGCGATGGCGTTGTTACACAGGTGAAACGCGATCGCCGGAAAAAGACTGCGGCTATGAATCGCCAACAGTCCCAGGATCAATCCCAGCAGTGCTGCGTTGAACGCCTGTTGCGGAATCATATGCACGATCCCGAACATCAGGCTGGAAACGATCACGGCGATGCCAAGTCGGTTGCCGCGAGCAAGTCCGCTGAGGATAAAACCACGGAATGCGATTTCTTCGCAGATGGCTGGTGTCAACGCAAACACCGCTACGACTTGCCACCAGGGCAACGCTGCGGATTTCAAAAGGTCATTGACGCGGCTTAAGCCTTCCATGGGCGGCGGAGGCAGGAATCCACGTTCCACAATAAAGGTACTGAGTTCAATACTGACCGGATGAGCGAGACAGGCCAGACCAATCCCCATCAGAATGCTGGTGATCGATGGCATTCGCAGTCGGAAGGTGGCTCGCAGGCTGGTTGTCAGCATGATGCCCATAAAGATCGCAGGACAGGCAATCATCGTCAGCTGTTGGATCACAGTCACGCGCATGATGTTCTGCCCGGCTTGCGCCGCAGGTCCGGACAAATCGGGTTTCATATAGTTCATCGCGATGAACTGCAGAAACAGAATGATGATGAAGCAAAATACGGCCTCCTGGAAGGCGGGCACTGGTTCTTTGCTTTTCGTGAAGCTTACGAGCCAGATCTTCAGGTCGAATTTCTCGGCTTCGCGGAACAGCACGCCTTCGCTGTTGTACAAATCAATCGCCCACCATAATGCCAGCACACTGTAGCCAAAGCTGGAAACCAGCACCGGTACGGCATACATCAACAGCTCGCTGGATGCAGACGTCGACAGCAGCAATCCCTTCAGCAACAGCGCAACGTTGACTACGGGAATCACACTGTACAGCGGCGTGATTTCCACGGCTGGTGACAGGCAGAACATTGTCAGTCCCATGATCACCATCAATAATGGTGTCAGGTAATATTGCCCTTCCTTCGTCGACTTGGCGAATGTCGCCAACGCCAGACAAAGTGCGCTAAACAACGCCGCCAGCGGAATCAACAGGATCAGCAGCCACATCAACGACGACAGACCGGGCAGCTCCAGACTGACGCTGTCTCCCATTGCTGCGCCCATCGTGGACGCCATGTGTCGACCGGTGAATCCCATGCTGATCAGATTCATCAGCGCTGTGCCGACACTGAACATGAAGATCGTACCGAATTTCCCCAGCACCAGTTCGACTCGTCGAGCCGGGCTGATCAGCAGCGTCTCCATCGTGCCGCGTTCTTTTTCGCCAGCTCCCAGATCGATCGCAGGATAGAAGGCTCCTGTTAGCGCCATGATGACCAGCATCGCGGGAAACAGTTTGCTCCACACATTGGCGGAAACTTCCGCGCCGCGTGCGAGCTCGACGTATTCCAGGCGAGCGGGATATTGAAGTTCCTGCCGTAATCCTGCTTTGGCGTAGGTTTCCGTTCGCAGGGACGCTTCCCAGTTTTGCAAAGCAGATTTCACTTTCGCAAATGCGACCGCCGATTTGTCGTCGGCACTATTGCGAATGATCTGCAGATTGGGGATGGCCACCTGATCATCGGCGGCAATGGTCTCTTCCTGAAGTGCCCGTACCGATTCTGCGTAGCCGTCCGGCACAATCACCAGCACCTGTATTCCACTGTCGGCAAAAGGGAGACCCAGGCGCGCCTGAGTCGCAGCCAGTTGAGCCTGTCGGTCAGACTGAGTTGACGTCGCGTCCAGCGTCGCAAACTGTTTCGCGAGCCATCGACCGTTATGGAGCAGTTGTTCTTTGGTGAATTGTTGCCGACGGCCGCTCGAAGGCTCCAAGCCATCGGCCGAATCGAGAACCGGCAGGTCAGTGATCACCTGGAGGCTGGAAGAATCATCAGTCAGACCGAACCAGTTTTGACGAATTCCGGATTCGTCAAGAAACGCCGGAGTTGTTGGCAGCTGATCAGCATTCAGGATCACGACCGCCCGGCGCTGTTCGCTAAAGGTCAGCATCATTTCCACCATGCCCAACCCCAGCATGGGGTACAGCAACAATGGCAGAATTGTGATCATGAACAGGGTACGACGGTCGCGCAGCTGGTCACGAACCTCGCGCAGAAAAATCAGTTTGACGTTTTTCCAGCTCATTAATTTCTTCAGTCGCCATGCGTAGGTCTGGCGATGCCGGACAATACCGTGAAGGCGTCGGGCGTCGCCGGACCTACACTTTCAGTGCCGCTAATTCTGCTTCCCGTTGTTCGATCAGGTCGAAGAACAGTTCTTCGACATCCGGCTGGTCGTGTCTGTCGGCGAGTTCCGGCAAAGTACCTTCGTCCACAATTCGACCCTTGTGAATCACGGCGATTCTGTCGCACAGTTTTTCGACTTCTCGCATAATGTGCGTCGAAAAGATGATGCACTTGCCCTGTTCTTTGAGTGCGGCAACGGTTTGCAGTACGTTGCGGGCGACCAGCACGTCGAGTCCTGATGTTGGTTCGTCGAAGATGATGACGGGCGGATCGTGGACGATGGTCCGGGCAATCGAAACTTTTTGTTTCATGCCGGTCGACATCTTCGATCCCAGACGGTCTTT
>CALFOL010000375.1 GCA_937919915.1 uncultured Planctomycetaceae bacterium | reverse complement strand
TGAACGCCAGCGGAAATTCCGTGATATTACTTTCGAGATGTGCGGAACGTAGGATGAATGGCAGCTTTTGACTGTTTCTGGGCTTCTTGATCTGGGATACGGGGTTCTGTCCGTCAACGCAGCCGCAGGTCCGGCCGAACGCCCAGTATTGCTGGATTGTCTGAAGTTCCTTCCGGACCGTGACCGGACGCACTGTACGTCCCCGTAAACCGGGTTCTCCTGACCGGCATCCGACATAATGCCGCATCTGCTCTGGACCAACGTCCTCAATCAAGGTGGCCGGACCGAGAATTCGGCAAAGATGATTCAAATGAATCGACTCCGATTTGAGGCTCGATGCCTCCTTGGCATCGCCGGGAAAGTTCTTCAAATAGGCTTCCGCCAAACACCGAAGAGTGACGGATTTCTTGACCCGAGTCGTATCTCCCGGTTTTCCGCCGGACTGCAGGAATCGCCAGATTTCATGGGAGGTGACTGCTGCTCCGAGTGACAGAATCCCCTCATCGAGCAGCTTCAGCGTTCGTTCAATTCCCGATTTTCGCTGTTGAGCTTCGGTCTTGTCGCTTGTGCGAAGTGACCGCTGAAACAAAATGCCCTGATAGCGAAACGAAAGATGGTACGTACCGCCAGAACGCAGGTGTAGACTTGCCATAGAAGTCCCCTTCTGTTGTGTGAAAGATTGGTATCGAAGGAGATATCAGCGATTGCCGTCGCTATTCTGCAGCTCCCAATGTCTCACCAACATTGTTAGCAAAACGTTAGCACAGTGAAGAGGCTAAGCCGAAAAACCCGGGAAAACCAAGCGACACGAGAGACGTCCGGTGGGAACCGGACCTGCGGCCTGTAGCGTAATCCGCACCCTGATTCGATGATCGCAAAATGCGGGGCGCTGACTCGCCGACTGATGGAAGCCTGCCACGGACCGCAACACTCTGTCTTCTGGGCAGTCTTTTGCCAGCCGCAATCAAATGCAGGGCGACTCAGTGTTTCACATTGCGATGACCTCGGTCGACGTAAGTCCTTATGAGGCAATAGTTCAACCGTCGCGGAGACTGCCCAGACTGAACAACTGAGTTGCCAGCCGCAATCAAATGCGCGCTCTATTGACGTCGCGTGGCGATTCCTTCCGCGCCCTCGCAGGAAATCGAATCGTTGACGACGATACCCGCCAACAGGACGAGGCAACGGCGTCGAGAGGTGAAAAAGAAAGGGGAACGAGCGTTTTTCGCATCTTTCGTGGGTTCACTCGTGCGCCTTGTGATTGTCTTCTCGCGGACATTTTCCTATTCCACCGAATGTCGGCGATTCATCGAGACGCTGTTCAAGCGCGTGATACACTTGACGCATGCATAACATCGAAAGCCCGGCGTGAAGACGCCACATAACATATCGTGGCAAGACAAATCCGAGACCAGCACTTCCGTTTGGCAATCTGAGGCGGGGCAACCGCCGCCGAAAACGGTCATCACGGCAGATGACACCATGACCGGTGATGCCGCCTATTGGCGCGCCTGCGCCGGTACAGCAATGCTGTACACCGGCGACTTCCAAAACGCCAAACAGTTGTTGCAGGCTGTGACTCGCCGAGCCGACCGCAAAACAACGACAGCGGCAGCCACGATGCTGGAGACTTTCCATCAACATCGCGCATGGCAAATCGGCCGGGCGAACGTGCGGAACAGGATTCTCATCGAATTACAACATGGCAACTGCAATCTCGCTCGATCGCCGGAGCTAAAAGAGGCGGTCGAAGCTGCGCTGGGCAAAGAAGCCCCCGAGACGCTGGTGTTATCTCTGCGTGAAACGCTGGGCATGATCGGCGCCAACGAGTGGCGAAAAAAGGGAGTGTATGTCGCAGCGTTGGATGCGAGTATTCACGCGAATTACGGCGTGTTTTCGCCAGTCCGCGGCGAGTACCTAAGCCTCATCAATGAAGCCCCGCTCAACAACCCGCAACAAGTCGGATGGGACATCGGGACCGGCACAGGAGTCATTGCAGCCGTGTTGGCAGCGCGAGGCGTTAAGCACGTGATTGCCACTGACACCAGCGTCCGTGCCTTACAATGTGCAGCCGAGAATATTCAACGATTGAATCTGCAAACAAAGATCAGCCTTGTGGAGACAAGCCTGTTTCCCGAAGGCAAGGCCGACCTCATCGTGTGCAACCCACCATGGGTGCCTGCCAAAGTCAACACGCCAATTGAGCAAGCGATCTACGACCCGAAGAGCCAAATGCTGCGTGGCTTTTTGGGCGGAGTAAGAGCGTGTTTGAACGAAAACGGTGAAGCCTGGCTGGTGATGTCGAATCTGGCAGAGAACATCGGCTTGCGCAGTGCCGACGACTTGCAGAACTGGATATCGCAGGCAGGCTTGAGAGTCATTGAGAAGCGAGACACGTCACCCGGACATCCGAGGTCGAATGATCAATCGGATCCTCTGCACGAGGCCCGTTCAAAAGAAGTCACATCGCTGTACCGGTTAAAGTCTACTGATTAAAGCCATGATGCACAAAACCAGGCAGGCATGAATGGCGTTGTCCATGGGAATTTACGGGATTTTCGAGATAGCCGCTAGCGCCGC
>CALFOL010000374.1 GCA_937919915.1 uncultured Planctomycetaceae bacterium | reverse complement strand
AAACACGTGCCGATGTTACTGTCCGCTTCACCGGAACTTGACGGTGGTCAACAGGGACACTTCGGGAACCAAACCGAAAAAGACTGGGCCAGCAACCGCTGGAACGAAACGCAACTGGGAAGCGTTCAGGCGGGCGTGCTGCACATCAAGGGCAAGCCATCGATCCCTCGCGCGGTCTGCGTTCGACTTGGCGATCACAATGAACTCGCCGCGTGCTTCAATCCGGACACGCTCAAGTACGAAGCGGTTTGGTCCGGTGGTTTCGTTTCTTTCTCAACCTTTCGCCACGGCTTGCTGGGTGGATTGACCCTGGAGGGAACGCTGCAAAACATTCCCGAACAACAAACACCGACGCAGCCCTTTTCCTATCGTGGCTTTTACCGGCATGGCAATCGCGTCGTCTTCGCATACCGGATTGGCGACGTTGAATACCTGGATGCACCGTGGGTTGCCGACGGAAAATTGATCCGTGAAGTCGCACCCGTCGAGCAACACTCACTCCGCGAACTCGTCCACGGTGGACCAGCACAATGGCCGCAGATGCTGGAGACACAAATCATTCCAGGAAGCCAGCGCCCGTTTGCGATCGATACGATCGAACTGCCGATTGAGAATCCCTGGAAGGCGTTGTTCTTCTGTGGCGATCACGACTTCCTGCCCGACGGCAGCGCCATGGTATGCACGATGCAAGGCGATGTGTGGCACGTCACCGGTCTTGACTCCGGCACGGACAAACCAGGTCTTGCACGTTGGAAGCGTTTCGCATCTGGCTTGTATCACGCGTTGGGCCTGGTCGTTGCCAGTGATGGTGTCTACGTGCAGTGCCGTGATCAACTGACACGACTCCGCGACCTCAACGGCAATGGCGAGGCAGATCTTTACGAGTGCTTCTGCAACGCTTTCGAGACGTCACCCCGAGGTCATGATTTCATCTGTGGCTTGCGGCGTGATCGGGAGGGGTACTTCTACACGGCGTCCAGCAACCAGGGTTTGGTGCGGATGTCGCCCGATGGCCAAACCGCGTCGGTGGTTGCCACCGGATTCCGCAATCCCGATGGTTTAGAAGTGCTTCCCGATGGCAGCATCACGGTGCCTTGCTCCGAAGGGACTTGGACGCCAGGTTCGATGATCTGTCAGGTGCCCGCCTCGCACAGGAAAGCCGATCCGCCGCCCCACTACGGTTTCGGTGGCCCTCGCGGCGATCTGGCTCCAGAGCTTCCGCTGGTTTACCTGCCAAGAGCGATGGACAATTCCAGCGGCGGACAAACCGTCGTCCCAGCAAATACGTGGGGGCCGCTGCAGGACCATCTGCTCCATTTTTCATTCGGTATGGGATCGTGGTTCACGGTACTGCGCGACGAAGTCGACGGACAGGTGCAGGGGGCTGTGTTGCCGATGACGGGCGATTTTCTTTCGGGAGTTCACCGTGGTCGATTCTCGCCCGTCGACCATCATTTGTATGTCAGCGGCCAACAGGGCTGGGTCAGTTTCACGCCGGAGGACGGTTGCTTTCAACGCGTGCGATATACCGGTGACACGTTTCAGATCGCCACGGACTTTCACGTTCATGAAAACGGCGTGCGGATCACGTTTGCCCAGCCCGTGGACTCTGTCTTCGTGACCAAAACCCGCAACCACTTCGCGCAGTGCTGGAACTATCGCTACAGCGGCGCTTATGGTTCGCCTGAGCTTTCGCCAGGTCATCCCGGTGTGACGGGGCACGATCCCTTGCGGATCGCAAGCGCCCATGTTCTGCCCGATGGGCGTTCGATCTTTTTAGAAATCCCAGACCTGCAGCCCGTCAACCAGCTGCATCTTCGCTTGCACGTGAATTCCGATGACGAATATCGCGTCTGCAATCCGGCTGGCAGTGGGCACGACTTGTTCATCACGGTGCATCGGCTGGGCGGCGATTTCCGGGACTTCCCTGGCTACCAGCCAATCAAAAAGACAATCGCCGCGCACCCCATGTTGACCGATATTGCACTGAATGCAGCGCGAGTTCCTAACCCGTGGCGGAAACCAATCAAAGAAGCTCGGCGAATCGAATTGAAGACGGCCGAAAACCTGTCCTACGAGTCGAGGGAAATCCACGTTCGCGCCGGCGAGTCGGTCGGGTTCACTCTTCACAATCCGGACGTCGTGCCTCATAACTGGGCATTGGTCAAACCTGGATCGCTGCAACGTGTCGGTGAACTGGCCAACAAGCTCATCGCTGATCCTGAGGCATTCGCGCGGCAGTACATCCCCCAGTCCGATGATGTTCTCTGCTACACCGACATTGTTTCTCCCGGCCAGAGCCAGTCGATTTATTTTCAAGCCCCCGTCGCACCCGGACGCTATCCGTTCCTATGTACGTTTCCGGGCCACTGGATGATCATGAATGGCGAATTGATCGTGGAATAATGTGAACGAAAGAAGAAGTCAGTGACACTGCGGTTTGCAACCCTGTCGGCGACTTCGATGACGATTGAGAACTTGTGAAAGATTACCCAAAAGCGATTGCCAAACTCGACTACGGGATGGCGAGGCCAGTGAGGGTGTCGAAGACCTGCGAGGTGCCGGCACCGACCAATGTGATGGCGAGCCAGCGCTCTGGAGCGAGTGGGCCGGATTGGGGTGCGAAATATGGCTCGCCGTGCATCGCTCGCTGGTGGTGAGCGGAGATTTCATCGGGTGAGAGGGCGAAATCGTAGAAGGCGACTTCGTCGATCGTTCCGGTGAACGGTTCGCTGTTGCGATGATTTCCAATCACCGCTGGGGATGGACCGCCGTTCAGGATCAGGTTGCCCACTGGAAAGTCGTGCGAGAACCGCAGGCGGCCATCAACATAAATCGCTTTCCGCCCGGTGAAGCTGTCGTAGATGGCGACAATGTGGTGCGGCCTGCCGTCGGTCATTTCCCCCAGGGTCGGTCGGCCGTCCCGACCGTCAAGAGGCATGTCCAGCTCGCTGTAGCCGCGCTGTTCCAAATGCAATCCGAAACTCAAACACGGGCCGGGTGTGACCTCGGGAATATCAAAGTTGTTCAAGTCACCATCATTCTGAAAGCTCAGCAGCATCCGATGGTTTCCATCTTCCTTACGAAAGATCTCGTCGTAGTCCATGTGTCGACCGCTCCATCGGCAGACCACGAGCGCCTCGATGCTGATCCCGCTACTGCATGCCATGTTGCCGGTGCCGACTTCAACCCCCGTGCCGGTTTCGATACGGACAAACGCGTCCTTGCGGTTCTCGAAGACCAGTGCTCCTGATCCGACCAGACCTGGTGATTGCCTGATGTGATCATCGCTGTAACGCAGGTCGGGTTCAGACTCGGCCGTGCCGTCTGAGCCACGGTCGTCAAAACTCCAGTAATAGAGTGGCCTGCGTATACGCGACTGAACTTCGACTTCGCCATCGATCACGTCGACCCGAATTCGATCATGTTCCATCGTGGCGACGCGGAAGTTGGTGCCGCGGTCCACCACTCGAAGGCTGCTGGTTTGAATCGAGTAATTCGTGTCGGGGCGAGTCAGGCTCGCGTGCACCGAACCTTCAAACAACACGCCCTCCGACCTGGAGCTGGCTCCAAACATTGCCGGACCTTCGATCTGCACATCGGTGCCGTCCGTTGTTGTCAGCCGGGTTGCCCCCTGATGAACTGTGAACGTGGTGGGAGAGATACTTTTGAGCCGATCCGTGTCCATAACTCCGACGACGTGAACCGGCAGGTTTCGATTGTCATAGTGACCGCCCGACGCCACATCACCCGTCGCCAGATCGTTGTTCGCGAGCTCTGGCAGGTTCGAAGAAACACCACCGAGATTGTCCCTGGAGCCGGCGAAGTAGATTCCCGCAGACACAACCAAAAGGACTGCCGCCGCCACGGACGTTACCACGTAAAGCCAGCTGCGTTGAGCAGGCGATTGCAGCGATTTAGACGGCACAAGAGAGTCGCTGGATGACAGAGGATGCAGCCCGGTTTCCGGCAGGCCAGCCGTCGTCAACGCGAGCTGGCCATGAACCAACGCGTAACGCAGGTAGATGCGACGAAGCTCGGGCTCGTCGGCCATCAGCGATTCCAGCTCCGCGATCTCCTTGTCGGATGCGGTTTCCGCAAGAAGCTGTTCGGCAAGTTCAATGACCCGCTCCGCACCGGCTGGCTTATTCATGGATTCGTCTCCCTTGCGCAGCATTCCTTCGTGTGAAGTCATGGCGTCTGCCCCGATAACTTCGCCTC
>CALFOL010000373.1 GCA_937919915.1 uncultured Planctomycetaceae bacterium | reverse complement strand
CATGTGCTTCCGCCGTTGGTGGAAATATCCAGTGATACGTATTCACCAGCGTCAAAGCCGCTTTCGATCAGCCAATCAAACGTCAGCGTGGCCGACTGCATACCGCTAGTTGCTCGCTGGCTCGAACGGAACCAGTCGTTCTGGCTATCTTCGACCCACAAACCATTCCACTCGCCGACTTCGAAGCTGTCGCCGAACAGAACCAGAGGAGCGTCATTGTCGACGTTGGTGACGGCGACGTCGGCTTCGTATGGACCTTGTCTTTCCACGACCACGGATTGACTACAGTCTTAGCGATTCCAAACGAATGTACTTGTCCGGGACGCTGGGTGGAGATACCTGGGACATGGGTGATCGTGTCGGTCTGGTGACAACCTACCGTGACTATCGACTGATGCTGGGATTCGAGAACGCGGACGACGACGGTGAAACGTCATCCATTGAATTCGGCTACGTTTTCGGTCGCCAAATGGAAGTGCGCGGACAACCTGGTGCCACAGAATTCGATGACGCGTTTGTGCTACGCTGGGTGACTCGGAATTACCCCTGTTTCCTGATTGTCGCGAACAGAAGTCGCTCGCCAAAGCAGTAGTTTTTTGAACATCTGTCAGTAGTCCGTCCCAAAACGCCTGAACGATCCGTCGCGATTCACAATCATAAATAACGTGAGTATCAGACCAAGCCGTCAATGACTGTCAACCGTACCGCCAGGTCCGGATCCTGCCTGAGTTGAATCAACTCGACTTCAGGAACTCCAGCAGGTCAGCCATTTGCTGCACTGTCACTTCCTTTTCGATCCCTTCGGGCATCAGCGATTTGCTGGTGGCCCGCATCTCTTCGATGTCCGTTCGATCAACGCTGCGTTCCTTCCCTTCCGGCTGTCGCAGCACAATTTGATCTTCAGAATCGCTGACCAGTAAGCCGTTCAGCGTCAGTCCGTCTGTCGTGATCACTACGTATTCACTGAACTGCGGATCCACGCGGCGATTGGGATCCAGAATGTCATACAACAACGCATCACGAGTTCGTCTGCGCGTGTCGCTGATATCCGGCCCCACGTTGTGCCCCTGGCCGTCGATCTTATGACACTTAATGCAGGTCTTCTTAAACACGGCCGCTCCACGTTCTGCGGATGCGGCCATCGTCAGCGCCGGCTGGTATTCGTCGGCGACCGCTTTTCGATTGGACGATACGACTCCACCAAAAATTTCGCCCGCCAGTGTCTTGATGCCGTCGTCTTTGTGTTGCAGCAGTCGCACGCGCTGATCGATGTCGATTAATCCGGACGGAATCTCGCCGGATTTCATTTTGGTCAACAACTCAATCGTCGATTCGATACGTGTCAGAATCAAATCCACGGCCGATTTTCGTGGAGCGGGAGCTAACTGCTGGAATCTGGCCAGGACCACTAACGCCGCGTCTGCATTGCCGGACTGCCGAACCAACTCAATCGTTGTCTGCTGAAGTTTTTGCGGCTGACCAGCTGTCAGAAATTCCGGAACACGTTGTAGAAAATCGGCAGGCTTCACAACGGCCATCAGATTCATCGCGCCCTGTTGGTCGATCACGGAAGCATCTCTATTCAGTCCGACAGCCGCCACGCGATCAATACGTGCCAGAATTTCCGTTGCTGGTTCTTTCAGACTCTCTGGCGGAGCGGTCAGCAGACTGCTGAGTGTACGGTAAGCCAACGGGCCTTTGTTGCGTCGAGCTCCCTGATCCAGGCCCTTCAACACGGCGGCGACATCGGCATTGGCCGATCGTTCATTGGCGGCGATTTGTAAAACGCTCAGCAACCGCCGCTCGTTCCCCGCCGCAGCGACGACGGCGGCAAGCTCGCCGATCAGCGGAGTGTGATCGCCCAGATCTTTCGACTCGGGATGCCCCGCGATACCTGATCGCGCCGCCAGCACGGCAGTCAGCATCTCAGCCTGCTCGTGAGCCACGCTTAAAGCAGCCTGCTGAAACCATTTGTCACTCCACAATGGCGACATCATGACTTCAGTACCAGCATGAACCGGCCAATTCGGCGGCGCGGAACGTATGTTCAGCAAAGCAGTCAGCTGCACGCGCGCATCAGCGTCCAGCAACAGGCTCCTGCCCGCGGCCCGCAGTGACGAACTCACGTCCAGCCATCGCAAAGACAGATTGGAAGCCGCTGACCTGACGATCGGTGATGAGTCTTTCATCGCAGCCAGCAGGTCCGCTTCAGTCATGGCGTCGAGTCCGTCCAGGCACTGCAACGCATGATGTCTTGACGCAGCAGAGGAGTCGTCTGATCGCAACAGCGTACGAAGCAACATGCTGGCTTCAGCAACGTCCTGTGGAGTGACTTCCAGGCATAGACCGCAGACCTGCATTGGAACGATTTGTCCGGCGAATCGCTCCAGCAGCAACCGCTGAGCCGTCTGACGCCGCCAGCCGTTAGTATCCTCCAGCAGCTTGATCATTTCAGGAACCGTCGTCGGCGCGACAAACTTTGACGGTGCTTTGCGGTGGCCTTCAGGCACGATTCGCCAGATACGTCCTTTGTCTTCGCCAGCGCGCCAATCAATCTGCGCCGCGATTTCCGGTGGCAGAAATTTCGGGTGTTCGACCCACATGCGGTACATGTCCGCAAGGTACAAAGCGCCGTCGGGGCCCGTTCGCATGCTTCCCGGGCGAAACCATGTGTCACTGCTGGCTAGAAAATCCGCGTTCTCTCGTGCTCTTGTCGCTGTCAGGGCAGGACTACCTTTCAGCGGTCCAACAATTGACCGCGTCACCAGATGCCCGACCGGCTCACAGACGAATACGCTGTGCTGAAATCCGTCATTCCACAGGTCACCGCGGTAAGCACTGACTCCACACGCCGATGTATGAGTTCCCGCGTGGGCCAGCCAGTTGCTTTTCATGTCAACGAGCGGGAAGACTCGTGTGTCACCACCGGACGGACCAACGTCGGTGTGACGAGTGCTGATCGTGGCGTACGGATTTCGTTTCGCGGCGGCTTCAGGAATCATTTCCATCATGATCGGATTGCGATTGGTGGAAAAGAAACGATTGCCATCGTTGTCGATGGTGTTGCCGAATTGACCCAGGCCGCTGACGGATTCGAAGGTCATCGTCAGCGGATGAAATCTCATGTCCTGCCGCGGAAGTTTCACCGGCTCAGTGGTTTCGAAACCCGGTCGACGGCAGACAATATCACCCGGCGCGTAAGTCAGGTAGATCCAGTTATCCATGCCGAAACGCGGACAGCCGATCTGCATCTGAGCATGAGCGGGCACGAAGCCGTCGAACCACACTTCACGAACATCCGCAACGTTGTCGCCGTCAGTGTCTTTTAAGAACAGTATCTGAGTCTGCGCACACGCGAGAATTCCATCCATGAGCGGCATGAAGCTGTGGCAGAACTGCAGTTTGTCGGCGAAGATAGTCCGTTTGTCCATTTGACCATCGCCGTCTTCGTCTTCCAGCATCACGATCTTCGACAAAGGGCTGGCAGTCTCATTGGCCGTGCCGTCTGCATTGACGGGGCCGATCGGGTAGTCCGAGTATTCAGCGGCGAACATTCTTCCCCGATGATCAAAGTCGATCCAGACTGGATCGAAGACCAACGGTTCAGCAGCAGCAAGTTCGATGCGACTGCCTGGTTCGATCTGAAAACACTTCTGAGATTCTGCGGTACTCTTCGCCGGAGCGGGCTTTTGGTCGATCCAGTGCCGACCACCTCGTTCACTGTTGACGGCGTCCAGGAGATCACCGGATTGTTGAGGAAACAATATAAGGAGAGTGAGCAGTTGCAGCATGTTGTGACCCTTGAGGAAGGCGTTTCGGTTGAAAGAACGCCTGCTGCCGCGAGCGAGCACTGCCCACGACATATATGAACTGCTCCAGTGTGCAGAAATCACTTCCAACTTGCCAGTGTGAAGGAGCCTGCTCCGCGGATCGTTTGCTGTGTCGAACAAAGTCGCTCATCGTTGGAAGCCGCAAGCTTTCACAGATTTGCCGGACCCCTCTACAGCGTAGATCGGCCACGAATTCGCTGTTGTCCGAAGAGCCTGAAAATTTGGTCCACCCTGAGGTCGCCGAATGAGGAATAATTCTTCAGGTTCGGTCGATATCTCCCCCTTCTCCCATCACGCTTCTGAGGCACGTCTTTCATGAATCCCATTCTCGCTGTTATTCCTGCTGTTGCCGCCACAGTTTACCTGTTCTTCGCAAGTCTGGGTGGGCTGA
>CALFOL010000372.1 GCA_937919915.1 uncultured Planctomycetaceae bacterium | reverse complement strand
GCCGTCTTTAACACGATGCCGTGCTTTATGATCCGAACCTGGACGTTAACAGCAGGCTGGGAAAGGCCGTTTTTAGCTGCCGTTCGCAGTCTTCCGGTGAACGCACCAGTGCTGTCCAGCTTGACGTGGTGATGTCGACCGTGCAGTACATCAGTTGGAGGTAACAATTCGTCATTTATCATGCCAGAATTCGCATCTGCCACTTGCGCAGATGCGTTGGCGACCGGGGCCGACTCCAAAGCCAGGGGCTGTGGCCCTGGCCGTAAGCCTTGTGCCACTGCGTTTCCAGCTAACAGGCTCAACAAAATGGATGGAAGCAGGTATCGAGCAAACATTTTTGGCGCGTTCATTTGACTGTCCTTCCAAACCCACTTCGGAACAAGGATGCGTTCGGAGTCACCATCCTGGGTATGTTCTCCGATCATGCATGATGTGCTACAGCGGACGCAAACATCAGCCCAAAGTTTTAGAAAAACCAGCCCAAGTCCCTACTCTGCGTAAGGCCAAACCTATCCGCAGGTACACGTAACTCGGGGTATTATTCGAGGTCTGCCGCAGAGGCACGATGAGGCGTCGGCTTTTCCGTAACGCTGTACCCATCAGCAGCTAAAGAAAGAGCCGCATCAATGATGCGGCTCTTTTACGTGGCTCAAAGGTATCAGCTGCTAGCGACTCATGGCAGCTGAATCTGTGCGGGCCAGCGCTTGTTGTCGAGATACCATCGCACACATTGTTCCAGTCCATCACTGAGCGAAGTTTCCGGAGCCCATCCCAGCATGCGTTTTGCTTTGTCAATATTCGCGTATGTCGATTTGATGTCCGCTTTATGAAACTCTTCATATTTGACGTTGGCCTTTTTGCCCAACAGAGTTTCCAATTGTTCGATGATCCAATTCAGTGAGACAGGATTGTTCCCGCCGCCCAGGTTGAAACTTTCAAATCCCACCGGCTTCAGGGCCGCGATCGTTCCGCGGGCAATATCGTCTACGAAGGTGAAGTCGCGGGACTGCGTTCCGTCGCCAAACAATTCCAGCGGTGCCCCTTCGTCAATCCATTTGATGAATCGAAAAATGCACATGTCCGGTCGCCCGGCGGGGCCATAGACCGTGAAGTATCGGCAGATGGAAATGTCGAGGTCGTACAGAAAGTGGTGAGAATAGGCCATGAGTTCCGCTGCCTTTTTGGAAGCGGCGTAAGACGAAATCGGAGTGTTCACCGGAAGTGTTTCATCAAACGGCATCTTCTGGCCGGCATACAGCGACGATGTTGATGCCAGGACATACTTCCTGACTCCGTGCTGCCGCATTTCTTCCAGTAGATTCAGGCTGCCCATGGCATTCGTCGTCATGTAGACGTGCGGGTTCACCATGCTGTCACGCACGCCGGCTCGCGCCGCCAGATTCAAAATCCCATCGAATTGGAAATCCTGAAACAGTTGCCCGACCGCCGACCGATCTTCCAGGTCCATCTGACGAAACTCGAAGTCGTCTCGCGATAATTGCTCCAGACGATGCTGCTTGAGTGAAACATCGTAGTAGTCGTTCATGTTGTCAATTCCGACAACATGCTCGCCCTGTTCCAATCATCTTCGCGTAACCTGCGATGCAATAAAGCCAGCGCAACCTGTCACGAGATACGTCTTCTGTTCACTCACATAGTGTGATCCTGTTTAAAATAGAATTCGTCACCGTTCCGAGGCCGTTGATTCAGATTTGGAATGAAATGTAGATTCCGGCGGCCCGA
>CALFOL010000371.1 GCA_937919915.1 uncultured Planctomycetaceae bacterium | reverse complement strand
CTAACTGCCGGTCCATCCGCCCGGACAACTGGCATTCGGCAACGATCACATGCAGACCGCGGACTTCCAGCGCGTCAGGCGGCACAGAAATATCCGTGCCGCGTCCCGCCAGGTTTGTGGAAATCGTGATTGCAGACAGTTGACCGGCCTGAGACACAATTTGCGCCTCTTCAGCAGTTTGCAGCCCATTCAGCATTTCGTAATGCAGTCCCGCGGTCTCCAGACGTGCCGCGATAGCTTCGCTGTCGGTGATGGACTGAGTGCCCACCAGGACGGGCTGGCGATTCGCGTGGCGCTCCCGAATTGTGTCGACGACTGCTGCGTGCTTGTGAGCCAGTGAAGCAAAGAATCGCGTCGGAAAAATGGATCGTTGCGAAAGAACACGCAGCGAGATTTCGACGACCTGACTGCGGTAGACGTGTTGAAATTCTGATTCGCAGCCGATCGCCGTTCCGGTCATGCCGCATAGATTTTGGTACAGTCGAAAGAACCGTTGACGAGTAATGCGCGCCAGCGATTCTTTCTCGGGCGTGACCTTTAAGCCTTCCCGCATTTCGATCGCCTGATGCAGACCATCCTGCCAGGAACGATCTTCGAAAATTCGCCCGGTCGTTTCGTCAACGATGCGGGCTTCGCCTTCGACGACCACAAAATGGACGTTTCGACGGAAGATGAATTTCGCACGCAATGCCTGCTCGACATAAGCTGTCCAGGGACGCAGCAACACGTCAGCCGGAACTTCGATGTCGTTTTCGTAGCAGCGGTTCATGCCATTAGGCGTCAGGCGGACCGCCGCAGTGGTTGCATCCAGCGTATAATGTTCGTCCGCGGTCAATACTTCGGCAACCAGCATCGCCGTTGCGTGAGCTGGCAGGTCAGGAGCTTCTCCAGGTGTCGCCATACTCAGGACCAGCGGTGACCCCGCATCGTCAATCAGAACACTGTCGGCTTCGTCGACGATTGCGTACGCTAAACCCCGCTGCATAGTAGTGCGCTGTCCGGGGCCGTTTGCAAACAGATCCTGCAGCAGTCGCGTTCCCAAAGTCGCTGCCGCTTCCTGCCGCAGCGTCAGCTGATCGCGGAGATAATCGAAGCCGAATTCGTGTCCTGTGCCGTAGGTTACGTCACAGTCGTAGGCCTGGCGTTTGGGGAGTGTTTCGCCCTGCTCCGGTGTTATGCCCACGGTCATGCCGAGTTCGCTGAGCACTGCGCGTGCCGTGTCGCCGTCTCGTTCTGCCAGGTACGTATTCGGAGTCATCACGTGCACGCCCCGGCCAGCCAGCGCCAAGTGGCCGGCGGTGGCAATGGCGGCGAATGTTTTCCCTTCGCCTGTCTGCATCTGGGCGATGTGCCCCCACGACAACTGAATGACGGCGGCCAGCTGAGCATCGTACAAATTGACAGACAGCGACCGTCGGAGCGCTTCCGACGTCAAGGAGATTCCGGCGACCAGCACGTCTGGCGAAGTCAGCTCGGCCCCTTTGGCGATTTCGCTCCGAATGCCTTCGGTTTCCATCTGCAGCTGAGACGAATCGCAGGTAGCCAAAGACGCCGACAATGCGCGAATGTGAGGAATCAGTGAACGCGGGTCAACCGCAGTGGCTGTGCGGCTCCACCATTTCGGCCTGTGCTTCGGTTTGGATAGTCTGCCCGTCATACCGCGCCATGCAGGTTTCTGTGCTGGTCTGTTGCTGGCTGTGCGACACTAACGCTCCGGGTTGGCGCCCGGCGGTAGCGTGCGTGACTGCGACACCGGTGTGGCTTCGGGCCGTTTCCATGTGGTCGTATATCCGGCAACCGGCGGACCGCCCAACTGGTGTCCGACCACTTTTGTGTTCTCGTTCTGATTCGGGGACGGTTGCTGCGAGGCAGGCTGCTGAACGGCGACGCTGCTGGTCGGCGAGTTGTCCGGTCCACGCGATGCTGACGCCTGCAACCGATCACTCATGTAACTCCCCTCAGTCGTTTCCACGTCTGGTCGAGCATGTCGCGATTTCAACAGGACGCCCATTTCTTCTTTCAGCTTGACCAGTGCAATCGCGTGATCCACCTGAGCCTGTACAAAGGAAGATTCTTCATCCGCCAGACGTTCAAACGAATCCAACAGGTCTTCCAGCAAAAGTGTGGCGGAGTCTTCTGAAGCCGGCAGCACTGTAAAGCGGTCTGCCAGATATCGCGACTCCTGATCGGCAGCCATCATCGAATGGTAGCGGCTGACGATTTCCGAAAAGGCGGTTGCGACTTCGCGGCGCGCAATTTCAGTATCGGTGAGTGACTTCTCCACAGTGGCGCGGAAGACGTTCATTGAACGTTTCAGTTCCCACTGTCGTTGCTCCAGTTTGGCAATGGACGCTCTGTTCTGCAGCGGGATTTCGAATTCGAACCCCAGCGTATACCCTGGCCGAGTTTCTGTGAACTGCCCCTGCAAAGCCCGGCCGACGTCGGAGCTGCCAGCCAGATCAGATACGTAGGATTTGACGAGAAAATCCAGTCGCGGCAGAAGTTCCTGCTTGCTGACACCGACGCGAACCGAGGACGCGCGCATCTTACGAATCGCTTCGGAAATATCAGGACGATTCGCCAGTGCCGTTTGCAGCACACTTTGCAGGTCGGCGGTTTCTGTCACCATGCCGGGAGATTCCAGCGGCAACACTTCCACAGGTCCGCCAGTCAGCATTGACGGCGAATTCACCAGCAGACGAAGTTGTGATTCGGCATCTTCCACACGAGCCAGGGTTCGCTGAATTCGTGTCTGAGCCCTCGCAACAACAGCTCGTCCTCGGAGCACCTGACGTGGAATTGTGTCTACCTGACTACGCCCCTCAAGTCGCCCAAGAACACTGTTTGCTGACGACAGCAGCTTCTGACGCTGAAAGAACTCTGCTCGCGAACGATACAATGCCCAGTAAGCTGCAGTGACTTCGATCAGATGTTCCTGCAGAGCGGCCGCCACTTCGTCTTCGGAAGAGTTCGCTGCGATACTTGCCAGAATGATTTCACTACGGTTATACGTTTCGCCGGCGCCGTCGAGTAGTGGCTGGCGATAGCTGATCTCCAGCCGCGAGGTGCCCTGATTGTTCGGAATGAAGAAGCTCGAGGTTTGGTTTTCGTGACCAATATTCTGCGCAATTCGGAATTCGCCGCCCTGCAGATTCTTTCTGCGGAAGCCGCCGGAACCGCGGAATTTCTTTGTCAGCAAACGGTCTTCACCAGTCGCTGTGGTCAATGTGTTTCTGACAGGATCGTTCAGGTCGTCGTAGGTGGTTTCCAGGAACGCCGTCCAGTCAAACTTAGCAGCTTCCTGAGTAATGACTCGGTACTGTACTTCAGGTTCGGCTTTGATAGCGTTGACTTGTGGAGAATACAGCATGGCATCCTGCAGGAGGATTCCGATATCAACGGGAATCGTCGATCCTCCGGGCCCGGTACTGTTACGTACACTGGTATCCCACCACGGTGCATAAGCAGTGGCTTATAAATAAATTACAATAACTGGACGATTGAGAAAAGGTTAGGATGCAAGGGAACTGTCCGATACCTCAAGCAAGCAAGGAAGCTTCGATGGCCCGACCTGCCAGCCGTTT
>CALFOL010000370.1 GCA_937919915.1 uncultured Planctomycetaceae bacterium | reverse complement strand
CGCTTCGAGTTACCACATAACAATTGGCGCATGTGAAAGTCGAACCGAAGATCTCGAATGAACGGCGACCGATGACGATCGTCTGATCGCGTGTCGTATTCAGGAAATGCTGATACTCCTCCGGGACGCTCCAGGGCATGCCGTCACCGATCCCGATGATTCGATCGTGGCTCATGGCAGAGATAATTACAACCTGCGGCTCTGATCTATTCATTGCCATCCTGTGGTGGTGTTGTGCTACGAAATGTTTGCATCAGCTTCTTAACGGCGATGGGGAAAATTCCCAGCACCACAAACGCGACAATCAGTGGAGGTGTCAGAATTCCGCCAGCACCTTGCTCCGCCAGCGTTTTCAGGTTGGGAAACTGAGACCCGGCGAATAGATACACGATCGTGCCCGGCAGCATTCCGATTTGACTCACCCACCAATAGGTTCGCAAGCGCATTGATGTCAGCCCCATCACTACGTTAATGACGAAGAATGGCACTGCAGGAATCAGGCGCAAAGTAAACAGATAAAAGGCACCTTCCTGATCCAGCGATTTGTTGAACGTTTGCAGCTTGTCTGCAAATTTCGCCTGCAGCGCATCTCGCAGAAAATAGCGACTCAGCACGAATGCCAAAGTCGCTCCGGTGGTTGAGGCGAAGCTGACGAAGATGACTCCCCGCACGAAGCCGAAGTACCATCCGCAAAACAACGACAGCAAAGTGGCTCCTGGTAAGGACAAGCCAGTTACGATGACATAAACCGCGAAGACGATCGAATACACCAGCAGCGGTTGATCATGGTAGTACTTTCGCAACTCTGCTTCTTGACTCGCTAGTGATTTAATGTTCAGTGAAGCACCATAGCTGCGGTACAGCCAGAAGATCACGGCGCCCAGGATCGCCAGCCCAATTAGCTTCGTCAGCGGCGAACGGTGTGGCGCCACATGATCGATTGGGGCGGGAGTCGCATCTGGAATTGGCATTGGCATTGGCAGTGTGCTACAAAGATGCTGTTGTTAACGAACAGCGGGGCGGCGAACGATCAGGCGTCATCCGTGCGTTTGTGACTGCGGCTTCCCGTCGCAGTGTTGTTCAGCAAGTGGACTGAGGCTGGAAACCCCCAGGCACGGGGAACCTGAGTGACGTTCTGAAACACGGCATCCTTACTTCAGATTCCTTATCAGCCACATTCCTGGCTGGCAATCGTATTTCCATTCTTTTTTCAAAGGTATCTCAATGATGAATTGGTCTTCACGTGTTGTTTCCGCAGTGGTCACTCTGGCGTGGTGCGCGACCGCCGTCTACAGCGCTGAAGAGGACGTGGTTCGGGTGTTCATCTTCGCGGGCCAGTCCAACATGGTAGGGTCGGATTCGAAAGCTCAGGATATCAAGCGATTTGGTCCGTTTGTGGGATTGGACGTTCCTCAATCGAATGTGAGATTTTCTTACTGCATCGGCCGAGAAGACAAAACACAGTCCGATGGATGGGATGAGCTTCAGCCGGTAAACAACGTCGTGGGCCCGGAATTGAGTTTCGCTCGTGAAGTCAGTCAGAACACAGACGGTCCCATCGCGATCATTAAGGTGGCAGCCGGTGGGACTCATCTTGGCGGTGATTGGAATCCAGACCAGCCGACCGGCTTCAAAATGTATCCTCTGGCCCTGCAGTGGATACGTGATGCACTCGCCGATCTGGAGAAACAGGGGATCAAGTATCGCCTGGAAGGTTTCATGTGGCATCAGGGCGAGAACGACATGTTCGACCAGGACTATATGCCAAACTACGGGAAGAACCTGAAGAATTTTCTGGCCAGCTGGCGTCGTGACCTGAATGCTCCTGAGCTTCGGTTTTACATCGGCGAACTCTGCACGAAGACAATCTGGGGCATGGATCTGCGGCCTCGCATGTATGCGATCAGTCTTGGACAAACGGAAGTCACCACCAACGATCCGCTGTCCGATTATGTTGCGACGTCACATGTTGGCGTGGAAATTGGAGGCGGCGGCGGACTGCACTATCACTACGGAACGCTCGGACAGCTGCAGCACGGCGTCAACTACGCTCAGGCGTACCTGCGAAACATTGGTAAAGAACACACGGTGGCTCGGCCGTTGAAACTCTGGCCGTACAAACCCAAATCGAAAGTGAAACTGTTCGTGCTGGCTGGCCATCGCAACATGGAGGGAGAGCGGGCGTTCGTACAGGATCTTCCGAAACTGGACGCTGCCGAAAATCTGCTGAAGGATGATTCAGACATCGCTTACAAGTACAGTCTGGGTGGAGGCTACAAGACGTCGCTCGGCTGGGAACCACTGGGACCGGCAAACTTCTACGACACGTTCGGCCCGGAACTCAGCTTTGCCAGGACTCTGCGGGAAGCAGGCGTTGAGAACATCGCGATTGCAAAATTCACTCACAGCGGTTCGCAGATCATCGACTGGACGCCCGAAGGCAGTGAGGCAAAGTCACGCAATCTGTACTCCGCATTTATCGTGTTCATCAAAGAATCAATGCAGGAACTGCAACAAAAGGGCCATGAGGTCGAGTTAGCGGGTGTCTTCTATCATGTTGGAGAAAACGACATGTCCTGGGGCCCATTTCGTCAGGGCGCGCCGGATCGCATGCGATCGCTCATCACCCAGAGCAGAACGGATCTGAATCTCCCTCAACTTCGGTGGTATGTTAGCCAGCAACCACCAACGGACGACGACAGCGTCAATAAGATCGATGTGACGTCAAAGCTGGAAGAGTTGTTCGGAACTGATCAAAACATCGCACACATCAAAGCGTTCGATTTACCGGCACAGGAAAAGAAGCTGGTCCTTGACGCGAACGGTATCGTATGGCTGGGAGACCGAATCGCCAGAGAATACCTTAAGCGGCAATAAGACGCCTGCAAAAATCGGCATTACTTCGGCGGCAGAGACCCCGCGTATTTCACGGCTCGATCGATCCACGCTTTGAGATCGTCGTCGGCAGAAATGCCATCGGGTTCACTTTTGCCGCTTCTCTTCAACGGCACAGCGGAAGACAAAACACGGCTGTCGTAGGCCGATCCCGGATTTCCGGCAAAAATTCCCGAATCTCAGCAGGAACCGCGGGTCGCCAGCCTTTGCGACACTTGTAAACTTCCTAAAATGCCGAGTCGTGCCGGTTGGCAGTCGACTGTGTCATGTATTTCATCGCACCGGAATCGTTCGAAAGGCCGATCCATCAGCTCCGTTCCTGGTTCGGGCTGTTTTGACTGCCATTCGTGGCCGATACTCAGTGGATACTAGTTCCATTTCCATCAGCCTCCTCCGACTGTCAGAAAGGACTCTCAGTTGGCTCGCAAGAAGTCTTCTCGGAATACAGACGCTCCCGGTCTCTTTGAGAAAACAAATGCTCTGGAAGACGCGGGGAACGTGCAATACGTTCAAATCAGCAGTGAAACGCGCCGGCGCTATTTGAACTACGCGCTGTCGGTCATTACCTCCCGCGCTCTGCCGGATGTGCGAGACGGGTTGAAACCTGTTCAGCGGCGAATACTGTACGTAATGTACTCGTCACCGCTGAGCCTGCGAGCGAACAGTAAAAGTCGAAAGTGTGCCAAGATCTGCGGTGATACCACCGGTTCTTACCACCCTCACGGCGACACAGCCGTTTACGATGCGCTGGTTCGATTGGCTCAGGACTTCACACTGCGATATCCGCTGGTCATCGGACAGGGGAACTTTGGATCAGTGATCGGCCTGCGATCTGCCGCGTCTCGATATACAGAAGCCACAATTTCGGCTCTGTGTGAGCAGCTGATGAACGAGCTGCGGTTTGAAACCGTTGACATGCGGCCGACGTACGACGCCGCGACACTCGAACCCGTCGTTCTACCAGCGCGGTATCCTGCATTGCTGGTGAATGGCAGTCAGGGAATTGCCGTGGGGATGGCGACCAGCATGCCGCCTCACAATCTGAACGAGGTGACCAAAGCCTGCATCCATCTGATCGAGCATCCTGATGCCACCGTCGCTCAGCTGATGAAGTACGTCAAAGGGCCGGACTTCCCGCTGGGCGGACGCATCGTGACAGAACGTGCGGAAATTCGCACCGCCTACGAAAATGGCAAAGGCTCGTTCAAGACGCGTGGAGAATGGCGATTCGACACCGAAGGCAAACGAGAAGTCCGCAACCGAATGGTGATCTATTCGGTACCGTACACCGTCACCACGGGACCGCTGCTCGCGGAAATTGGTGAGCTCATCGAAGCTCGCAAGCTGCCTCAGTTGGTTCATGTCAACGACGAAACCAACGAAGAAAACGGATTGCGAATTGTGCTGGAAGTCAAGTCCGGCAACGACGTAGAAGCCGTGATGGCCTATCTGTATCGCCATACCTCACTTGAGCAAAACTTTAGCTACAACGCCACGGCTTTGGTGCCGGACGATCGTGGCGGCGTGATTCCGCGTGTGCTGAGTCTGACGGAGTTACTGCAACACTTCCTGAACTTCCGATTCGAAACCGTGCGGCGGAGGCTGGAGTATCAGCTGGAGCAACTGCGGAAGCGGATTCATATTCTGACGGGTTTTGAGATCGTCTTTAACGGTCTGGACAAAGCCCTGAAGATCATTCGAGCCAGTAGCGGCAAGAAGGACGCCGCTGTCGGATTGATGGCTGCGTTTCCGTTGGACGAGATTCAGACCGAAGCCATTCTGGAACTGGCGTTGTACAAGATTTCAACGCTTGAAATTGAGAGTATACGGATTGAGCTGAAAGAGAAGCGAACTGAAGCAGCGCGGATTGAAAAGCTGTTGAAATCGCCGACGGCGATGTGGAAGCTGATTCGCACGGAGTTAGAAGCTGTCGCCCAGGAGTTCGGCGATAAACGTCGCAGCGAATTCGGTTCGACCGAGGAAATCGTTGAATTCGATGCGTCTGCCTACATCGTAAAGGAAAACACGAACGTCGTTGTCAGCACGGATGGTTGGGTGAAGCGTGTGAATTCTTTGGGGAGTATTGCCAAGACGCGAGTTCGGGAAGGCGACGCTGTGCTGACCGTCGTTCCGGGCAGCACAATCGATTGCTGCGTGTTCTTTACTTCTGACGGAGTCGCCTTCACGATCCCAATCGATCAGCTGCCAGTGTCATCTGGTTATGGTGAACCTGTCGCAAAGCACGCGAAGCTTAGCGACGGCGCGTCCATCGTGTCTGCACTGACCACAGACCAGCGGTTTGTTGAGGCGGTGGAAGACGATTCGAAGGAGTGGGGTCCATTGCTGCTGGTCGCCACCAAACAGGGGCAGGTGTTGACGATTCCGTATCATGGCTTCCGTACACCGAGCACGAAGTCGGGACGCAAGTACTGCCGACTTAGACCGGGTGACGAGGTGGTGTACTGCGAGTTGATTACCGACGCAGAAACCGTGTTTCTTGCGTCCGCGAAGGCTCGGGTACTGCACTTCTCGCTGGATGATATTCCGATGCTGACGAATGCGGGCAAGGGAGTACGCGGGATTAAGCTGGAAGCCAGCGATCGAGTTCTCGGCGCTGTTCAGCTGGCTCGGCCGAGTGATTGCCTGCGTGTGCTGAGCTCCAATGGCAAAGAAGTCGTCTTTGGCCAGCAAAAGTACCAGGTGACGTCACGCGGCGGCCGCGGAGTTCAGACGAGTAAGAGGTCCGAGTTTGACAGGATCGTAAAGCCAGAGATTCAGCTGGTCGACTGGTCCGAAATGGAAGAAGAATAGTTCTCAGTAGCCGCGAACACGTCTCATGATCGACGTCGTAAACCTACGGCCACAGTGATGACACGCGAAACAGC
>CALFOL010000369.1 GCA_937919915.1 uncultured Planctomycetaceae bacterium | reverse complement strand
ATATAGGTCCACGTGGGAAACTGACCTGGACGGTTTTCCGGCCCTTGGGCGCGGACTTCCGTTTCATTATGGAATAGACGGATCTGTGCACTTGCGGCTCGCCCTGACGCGTACTGCCAGCGAGTGCCTGCTGGTGTTTCGCGCAGCTCAATGATCAGATATACGATGGGATGAGTTCCTATGGCCATGCTGTAGATGGCTCCCGTGACAATGCCGTGCTCATCAGATTGGTATTCAAGAAGCGGGGTCGGCACCACGCGCATCTGATGACGATTGTCGTCGGGCCCCCAGTTACCGGAAAATTGCCGGGAGAGTGCGCGTGATTGAAACTTCAGTCGAGGCCCGCTCAATGGTGTCGGTGCGTCAGGAATCAGCTGAAACTCGAGAGGCTTTTGCGATTTGTACGAGCGCCCAACGTTGGGCCACGTCACTTCTATTCTTGCATCGCTCAATGCGGAAAGATTGTACGTCCAGCCCGCGGGTTTGAAGGATTTGTTGACCTCAATCTTTTGAATGGCAACCGGACGTCCCTGATCCTTCCCCACCCAGATGGTTGAGCCTCCAATCTTCAGCCGTTCGTCAACGTATCGAAGCACGGGAGCCTCGCGCATCTTTGCTGCATGATGAGTACCATCATCGTGAAGCACGGTAACGACCGGACATCAGACTCTGCTCCTTCTTCAGTATCGGGTCTTCGTCAGGAGTCTCATCTAAATTCTGTGCAATACTGCAGGGGACAAGGCATAGAAAGGCGAGAGCGGCGCAGGAAGTGCGAAATTCGATCATTGTTGGGCTTTCACACACATGTGAAAATTTTTCGGTCATTTGTTGCCAGCCCGGAAATTTCAGACTCGCACCGGAATAACATAGACGCAGTGTCTAATTTGTCAATTGTGCAGACGTGATGCACAGGATAACTGGCGTTCAACTGCCGCTGACTGCATTCTGGCTGCACGAACCAGCACCGCCGCAGTTAATGTGACAGACGCCAATGCAACCGCTGGACGGTGCAGTGGTGAGCATTCGACAGAACCGGCACGACTTCCGTTTTGGTTCTGCAATCATCGCATCCGCCCCGGCATGTTAAATGATCGTCAGCGAGCGAACCGCAGATTGTAACCACTCGCTTTGATCAGGAACGGCAGTTGCTATGATGCGAGACTCCTTAATCTCAACCCGCCGTGGGGGCAAGAAAGCTCCTGCGCAGGATCCCGAGTTTCGCCATCCGTCAACAAACACTGCCCGGCAAAGAGCATCCCATGGCGAAAAATGTATTTGGTGGCGACTTGATCGCCTGTTCGACCGATCCCATGACTGGGTTTTATCGCACAGGGACATGTGACACGTGCGGAGACGACATCGGAATGCATACCGTGTGTGCAGAAGTCACCGCTGACTTTCTAGAGTTCTCAAAAACCGCGGGCAACGATCTCAGCACTCCGCACCCGGAGTACGGGTTTCCGGGATTGAAGCCGGGAGATCGCTGGTGCATTTGCCTGCCGCGCTGGCTGGAAGCCCTGGAAGCGAATCGGGCCTGCAAGATTGTGCTGCAGTCGACTCATATGTCGGCGATTGAGCATATCTCAATGGAAACCCTGCTGCAGTACGCCGTGGATGCTGATCGCGCACCGAAATAGTGCATCCATTGAACCGTGAAACGGGGCGTGCCACTGGTTTTGCCGGCGTTTCTCAGCTCACGGGCAAAATCAGTCGCAGGCATCCGAACACGACCGACAAAGCACGAGAAAACGGCGACTGCCGGCTTCACTTACCATTTGTCAGGAATTCATCGTGCGTTGATCGTCTGCATGGTCGCCGGTAAAGTAAAATGGGCAATTTTTGCAATTCCAGCCCTCGTGGGAGCCCTGGTAAGCTGCAATTTCCGGGGTGGAACGGTCGAGAATGCGCCACGAGCGCGGTATGCTCGTTGAAAATCCGTCGCGGGACTCTGTCAACAGGCCCCTCGTTTAACCGTCTGCACCCAACCACAACGCTCATACTTTACACCCTCCATGACCCAACTGAACAAATACAGCAGTCGAATTACCCAGCCACGTTCTCAGGGAGCATCCCAGGCGATGCTCTATGCAACCGGCATGCAGCCGGCGGACATGGATAAGGCGCAGATTGGAATTTCCAGCGTCTGGTACGAAGGCAACAGCTGCAACATGCACTTGCTGGATCTGGCTGCCAAGGTCAAAGAAGGCGTCGACGCGGCTGGTCTGGTCGGCATGCGATTTAACACGATCGGCGTGAGCGACGGAATTTCGATGGGCACCGATGGCATGTCCTATTCGCTGCAGTCTCGCGATTTGATCGCGGACAGCATCGAAACCGTCATGGCTGCTCAGTGGTACGACGCCAACATCAGTCTGCCGGGTTGCGACAAAAACATGCCGGGCTGCATCATGGCGATGGGACGATTGAATCGGCCTTCGCTAATGGTTTACGGCGGCACAATCAAAGCGGGCTGCGGACTGAAAGGTGAGAAGCTGGACATTGTGTCCGCGTTTCAGTCTTACGGAGAATACCTTGCCAAGTCAATTACCGACGAAGAACGCCAGGAGATTGTCCGCAAGAGCTGTCCGGGCGCGGGAGCCTGTGGAGGCATGTACACTGCGAACACGATGTCGTCTGCAATCGAAGCGCTGGGGATGAGCCTGCCTTACAGTTCGTCGACTCCAGCAGAAGATCCGGCCAAGCTGGAAGAATGTCTGGCTGCAGGAGCCGCCATTCGCGTTCTGCTGGAAAAGGACATCAAACCACGCGACATCATGACTCGGGCTGCGTTCGAAAACGCGATGGTTGTGGTAATGGCACTCGGCGGTTCGACCAATGCTGTCCTGCACCTGATTGCGATGGCACGTTCTGTTGATGTGGCCTTGACGCTGGACGACTTCCAGGCAGTCAGCAATCGCATCCCGTTTATTGCCGATCTGAAACCCAGCGGTCGGTTTGTAATGGAAGACATGCACGCCATCGGAGGGACCCCTGCAGTATTGAAGTATCTGCTTCAGCAGAACATGATCACCGGCGACGGTATGACGGTCACTGGAAAGACACTCGCCGAAAATCTGGCCGATTTGCCAGGGCTAAGCGAAGGTCAGCAGGTCATCACCACAGTGGAAAACGCCATTAAATCGACAGGCCATTTGCGAATTCTGCGAGGCAACGTGGCTCCGGAAGGCTCTGTCGCAAAAATTACCGGTAAGGAAGGCCTCGATTTCAGTGGTCCTGCACGCTGCTACGACTCTGAAGAAGAAATGCTGAAGGGCCTTGAGGACAACGAGATCCAAAAGGGTGATGTGGTCATAATTCGATACGAAGGTCCACAAGGCGGCCCGGGAATGCCCGAGATGCTGACACCAACTTCAGCGATCATGGGTGCCGGGCTCGGATCCGATGTGGCACTCATGACGGACGGTCGGTTTAGTGGCGGATCGCACGGATTTATCGTCGGTCACATCACGCCAGAGGCCCAGACAGGTGGACCGATTGCTTTGCTTCAGAATGGTGACATCATTACGGTGGATGCAGAAGCGAACGAAATCAACGTTAATGTCTCTGATGTAGAGATGCAAAAACGACGCGACGCCTGGGTGGCCCCTCCGTTTAAGGCGACGCGCGGCACATTATACAAGTACATCAAGAACGTGAAATCCGCATCAGAAGGCTGTGTCACTGACGAATAGATCGGGTGGATGTGGCTGTCAGGGAGGCGTCATTTTTTAACGAGGAAATCGGATCCCCAGCGGTACGTTTCACCAGGTCTCAACAGATTAGTGAGGTTATGACGACCCCCAAAGCATCTACACCAACGAAACATTCTCAGGGTGGACTCATGCTGTGGCACGGCATGAATCTGTCCGGCGTATTGCGTCTGATCAGCATGAAACCGGCTCTGCACTGGAGTCGTCTGCATCGGACTCTCAGTCTGCCGTTTTCGGGGCTCTACAATTCTGCCCTGGGGCTCGTTGAATCAGCAATCCATGGCCGCGGGATTCGCGAAACAAAGGTCGAACAACCTCCGCTGTTTGTCTTCGGATATTGGCGCAGCGGCACCACGCTGCTGCAAACGCTGCTCAGCCACGACCCGGCTTTTCAGCATCTGCCGCTGTATCGTGCGTTGTTTCCCTGGCACTTCCTGACATCGGAAAAACTGGTCACAAAACTGACCGCCAGATTTGTGCCAAAGAATCGGCCGATGGACAACATGAAGATTTCCTGGGATGCACCCCAGGAGGACGACATGACGCTGTGCATCATGAGTCAGGTGTCGCCGGTGATGCTGGTATCGCACCCTCAAGACTTTACACACTTCTGGAATTCGCTCGACTTTTCCCAACTGCCTGCTGGTGCACTGGATCGCTGGAAAGACAGTCTGCATCTATTGGTTAAAAAATTAACGTACAGCGATCCTCGGCGAGTGCTGATGAAGTCTCCGTTTCACATGTACCACATGCCGTTGTTGATGGAGATGTTTCCGGACGCGCGTTTCCTGTATATCCACCGGAATCCATACAACGTCTTCCGCTCTGCCGTTCATCTGCGACATCGCACGATCGATGAAAACTGTCTGGGACGCGATGAGGCAAAACAGCACGAAGAAGAGATCATTAAGAGCTACAAATTCGGGTTTGATGTTTACCAGCGTGATCGAGAACTGATGCCGAAGGGCCGATTGCACGAAATCGCGTATGAAGACCTGGAACAGGACCCGGTGGAAGTGTTGCGGAGAGCATACGACAGCCTGGAATTGCCGGGCTTCGAAGGGTTGGAGGCTGCTCTTCAGCCGGAACTGGAAGGGCTGAAACGGTACCGCAAAAACCAGTTCGAGGACGATCCGTACTGGGTTGATCGCGTGTATCAGGAACTGCGCCCGATCTTTGATCATTACGGATATGAGAAACCGCAGGTGACCACATCAACAACAACACTGCAGCCAGCGGTGACGACGGTTTGATGGGCAGTGCTCGCTTCCCGGAGTCGGCATTCTTCCATCAAGACACCTTCGTCGCAGCCACGATTTACGTAAATTCGCTGCCGGTCGAAGGACTGCGACTGGACGCCCCAGCCACTTTTTAAATCACGATTTCCCTTTCCATGTCACCGCCACGATCCCATCGCCAACTCATTGTGATCAATGTCGTGGGCCTCACCTGGGATATGATCGGGCCCAACACGCCGCATCTTTCGGCGCTTGTCCGTGATGGATTTGGTCGGCCGATGCAGACTGTTCTGCCCGCCGTCACCTGCACGGTTCAGGCGACAATGCTGACTGGCAATATGCCATCACAGCATGGCATCGTCGCCAATGGCTGGTACTTTCGCGACCTGGCGGAAGTGATGTTCTGGAAACAGTCAAACCACTTGATTTCCGGAGACCGTGTTTTCCAGACAGCACGGCAGCGGGACGCCACTCACACCACGGCCAAGATGTTCTGGTGGTACAACATGTATGCAGACGTCGACTGGTCAGTGACTCCACGACCGTCGTACCCGGCAGATGGTCGCAAGGTGATGGACATCTACAGCAGTCCGGCCGGTCTGCGCGATTCGCTGCAGGGGACTCACGGAAACTTTCCGCTGTTCAACTTTTGGGGACCGACCGCTGACATCAGAAGTTCGGCATGGATTGCAGATGCCAGCGTCGATATCTGGAAACAGTACGATCCATCACTGATGCTGGTCTACCTGCCGCACCTTGATTACAACCTTCAGCGGCTCGGGCCAAACGACGCGCGGGTGGCTGCTGATATTCAAGCTGTCGACAAGGAAGTCGG
>CALFOL010000368.1 GCA_937919915.1 uncultured Planctomycetaceae bacterium | reverse complement strand
AATCATGGCGATCCCGATTCGTTCAGTGTGCCGCACTTCCATGACAAGGTCATCGAATATCTTGACCCAGACAGCACCGATGGCGGTCAGTTGACTCGTGAGGAAGCCTTCTTCACCAACCAGAAACTTGACGCAATCAAATCTCTGCCGCGCGGTGCAGCCTTTGAATCGCCCGATGTAACCGACGACCAATATGCCGACGGACGCGTGGCAGCGGAAACCGTTAGACGTTTGCAGGCGGCGAAGGCACGTCGCGACAGCGACGGCACTCCGTTCTTCATTGCTGCCGGGTTTGCTCGCCCCCATCTGCCGTTCAGTGCGCCGAAGAAGTATTGGGATTTGTACGACTCCGCGGTGCTGCCGATGCCGCGGTTCGAAGATCATCCGGCTGATGCGCCTGCGGTTGCCCGGAAACGCGGTGGCGAAATCTCAAACTACAAACCGGTGCCGACGGACAACGCCGCGACATACAGCGACGAATTGAAGCGCAACCTGATTCACGGATACTACGCCAGCACAAGCTATGTTGACGCGCAGATCGGTAAGGTGATTGGCGAGGTCGATCGATTGCAACTTGCCAGCAACACAATTGTTGTCCTGTGGGGAGATCATGGATTTCATCTCGGTGATCTTGGCATCTGGACCAAACACACGAACTATGAACAAGCTAACCGAATCCCGATTTTGATCTCCGCTCCCGGCGTGACCAAACCCGGATCATCGACTCGCCAGCCCGCTGAGAGTGTCGACATCTTTCCAACACTTGCAGAACTCGCTGGCCTGCCGGCACCTGATGGACCGCAGGCGATTGATGGCCTGAGCCTTGTGCCAGTACTAAAGGATCCTGCGCAGCGCATTCGCGATCATGCCTTTCACGCTTACCCAAAACAAAAACTGGGCCGCGCGATCCGGACCGAACGGTACCGGCTTGTCGAATGGAAAGGGAATAACGCAGCGGTCGAGTACGAGCTATACGACTACCAAACGGATCCTTGGGAAACTCGCAACCTTGCGGCAACCAGGCCGGAGGTCGTTGCCACACTTAAGCAAACGCTCGCGAAGTATCCGCAGCCCGTACGTCGGACATCAGGGAGAGCTCGGCCAGCCCCCAAATCGCCAGCCGGACTCTGACGATCACAGGTCTTGTGACAGCAAACGTCCACACTGCGGCTTACCGATCAATCGGAATTTTCGCTACGATATTGGATGGTGCCGTTGCCGGAACGACTTTCCATTACAATCTCCGCACATGCGGCGTTAGAGTTTGCCCACGGATGAAAGTCATCGCGAATAAATCTGAACGTTATTGTGATCAACCAATGCGAAAAGAACCGGGTAAGATGAACCGTCGATCCTTCTTATGGCTCTGTCTGTTTTGCTGCACCATCAGTGGATTGGCCGTGGGGCAGGACGGTGATCAACAGAACAATACGGCCCCCCCGACGCTGGAGGAACTCAAAGCAGAAGGAGCGCAGCGATCAAAGTACCTTGGATGGTCGCAGCATTTTGTCGATTCGGACGGCGGATCGAAAGCGCCTCAGGCCAATCTAGCCGCATTCAAGCAAGCCATTCAGCCGATGCTGAAACAGGCCTGCGTGCAATGTCACGGACCGGAAACCCAGGAAGGCAATATCCGCATCGATACTCTGGATCCGGACCTGCTGCATGGCAAAGACGTCGATTGGTGGCTTGAGATTCTCGCCGTACTTACCAATGGCGAAATGCCTCCGCCGGACGCCGACGGACTTAAAGACCAAGACCGCAGCAAGGTGGTGGAATGGTTATCGAACGAAATCCAGATCGCATCCACCGTCCGTCGAGCCACTGGCGGGCACTCGTCCTTTCGTCGTCTGACTCGCTACGAATACAACTACGCGATGCAGGACATACTCGGGCTTCCTTGGGACTTTGCGAAAGATCTTCCCCCCGAAGCACATTCAGAAGATGGGTTTCAGAACAGTTCCGAAATGCTGCATATGTCAGTGACGCAGTTGGAAACCTATCGTCAACTTGCACTCAAGGCACTGCAGCGAGCGACTGTGCGTGGCGACCGCCCCGTCGTGATTCAATGGGGAGTCACCATGGAGGAAGCAGCCGATCGAGAGCGGCTGAAACGAACCAAACAACTGGAGAAGCTTAAGGAACAATTCAAAGACAATCCGGAAAAGCAAACGCAGGAAGTCGAACGGCTGGTTGCCAGCTTCAAGAAAACTCACGATCGGCCGTACTATCGCGAGCTATCGAGCGGCGACACAGTTCGCGCGGAATGGTCATACGGTGGCGCGAAGTATGCATTCGCTCCGTCCACTCCTGATCCGCAGTTCCCGGAGACGTTCGATCACGTTGCCGTTATTCCGTCCGGTCGAAATGAACATCTGACAGTGGAACTCGGTGACAGGATTCCGGACGAGGGGATCCTGCGAGTTAAAATCAGGGCCTCGCGATCATCCACCGAGGCGACGAAAATCCCCGCTCTGCAGTTGGAATACGGCTTTCAGGCCAGCAACGAAGGGCGGGCGGAGATCCGTGTGAGCAACGAAGACACGCCCATCGAAGCCACTTCGGACAGTCCGAAAATCTATCAGTGGGATGTTCCGCTCGGGGAAATTTATCCTCGCAATTCGTTCCGCAACGTGTCAAAAATGGGCGACCTGCCCAGCCCGTCGGAGTACATCCGATTCATCAATAGTTCGGTCCCCAAAGGTGGTCACGGCGATATCCAGATCGACTACGTGGAAGTCACGGCCCCGGTTTATGACGAGTGGCCGCCGGAGTCTCACAAAAGAATCTTCTTCGACAGCGGCAATCGCGACAACGAAGGGGTTTACGCCCGAGAGGTACTTACCGCGTTTATGTCGCGAGCCTGGAGACAAAGTCCTGGTGCAGAAGACGTCGATCAGAAGCTGAAACTCTATCAAGCGATGCGCGAAGAGAGCGACAGTTTCGAAGAAGCCATGGTCGAAGTGCTGGCTGCTGTCCTGTCGTCGCCTAACTTCCTGTACGTGGTTCGAGAAGCAGAAGTAGTTGCAGTAGCCCGGACCAGTCCAAGCGTCGTTCCGGCATCATCCAACGCCCCAACGGACTCCAATGCCGGAGCGTCGTCGCTGCGCTCCTCGATCCGGCCGACTCAGGCACCGCAACTTTCGGAACATGAACTGGCAACACGTCTGTCCATGTTCCTGTGGTGCAGTGTGCCTGATCAGCAACTGCTGGAACTGGCTGCCAGTGGCCAACTCAGTAATTCGGAAGTCCTGGACGGTCAGGTTAAGCGCATGTTGAGTAATCACCGCTCGCAGCGATTTGCAAAACATTTTGTTCACCAATGGCTCGACATGCAGTTGCTCGACTTTCTGGCGGTGCAGAAGAACGCTCCGCATTTCGATTCCTCGTTGAAAGAAGCAATGCAGTATGAACCCATCGCGTTTTTTGAGGAAGTCCTGAAGAACGACGAAAGCGTTTTGAATTTCATTCACGCTGATTACACGATGGTTAACGAACGTCTCGCCGTTCATTGCGGCGTGCCCGACGTCCCTGGAAATCATTTTCGTCGAGTCAAACTTGACGCCAGCCACGGACGCGGCGGATTGCTGACTCAGGCGGGGCTGCTGGCAATGAACTCCAACGGAACCGATTCGCATCCCCTAAAACGTGGTGTGTGGTTGCTCGAAAGTCTGCTCAATGATCCGCCACCGCCACCACCTCCGGCCGTTCCGGAAATCGATCTGGCCGATCCCGAGATCGCCAAACTGACGCTCAAAGAACGCATTGAAGACCATCGCAATCACGCTGCCTGCATGTCGTGCCACGCGAAGATTGATCCGTGGGGTATCGCTTTCGAGAACTATGACGCTGTTGGTCGCTGGCGCGATCAGATCCAGGGGAAACCAGTTGATGCAGCCAGCCTGTTATTCAATAATCAAAAGCTGGAAGGCATGGACGGACTCAAACGGTTTCTGTTACAGAATCGCCAGGACCAGTTTGTCCGCGCCATGGTTCACAAGCTAACAACATACGCTCTGGGCCGACCCTTGACCTTTAGCGATCACGCAGGTATCGACAATGTGACAGCCGATGTACGTAAGCAGGGTGACGGGCTGGCAACGATGGTTCGACTGCTGGTCACCAGTGAATTGTTTCAAGCAAAATAACGTTCGGCCGGTTCATCAGAACCGGCCAGACAGCAAAACAGCAAAGCCTCATCATCATGAACCTGAACTCACTTGATCGACGTCGATTTCTTCGCGGCACAGGGGTGGCGTTGGCTCTGCCGTTATTCGAATCCGCCGCGATGTCATCCGTACAAGCCGCAGATGATTCCAACAATCTCAAACGCCTGGCGTGCATCTATTTCCCGGACGGCGTCCCCATGCCACTATCGGAAGATCCGGCATACAAAGACTGGGCCTGGTTTCCTCACGGTAACGGCAAGGAATTCACGTTCACGAAATGCGGTGAAGCGTTTGAACCGTTGCGAAACGACCTTACCGTTCTGTCCGGGTTTTCTCACCCGTCGTCACGCAAGGTTCACGGTCATTCGAATGCGGACCAGTTTCTGACAGCGGCTTCAACGGGTTCCAGCGGTCCGTATGCAAACACGGTTTCACTCGACCAGGTCTACGCGGCACACGTCGGCGATCAAACGCGGTTTTCATCACTGGTAATGTCCACCGATGGAGGCACAGGAACACCGCGCGGGACGCATACGCTGTCCTTCAATCGAAACGGTCGAGCGATCCCGGCCGAGCACCGGCCAAAGCGAGTCTTCGACATGCTGTTTGTGAAGAGTGACGGTGACGCCGCTCGTCGTCTGGCACTCAGCAAGAACGCGTTGGACGACATGCTGGCCGACGCCACATCGTTGCGGAAGAGACTCTCGTCGAACGACCAGCACAGCCTGGACGAATACCTGGAATCGGTCCGGGAGGCAGAGATCAAAGTGGAGAAGGCGAAACGCTGGATCAACACGCCACTGCCCACGGTCGATTCCGATCATCTCAATCTGGAAATCACCCCGGATGAGCCGCGTGGTTATGTGCAGACGATGTTCGAACTCATGTATCTGGCATTCAAAACCGATTCGACGCGCGTTGCCACATACCAGATTGGTCGCGAAAACGGATTCGGTATCAGTGACCATCTGGCACGAGCCGTCGGACTGACTCTGGCTCACTCGTTATCGCACGAAACAAAAGAACCGGACGGCTGGAAAAAGTTCGGAACGTACTGCCAGTTTCTGAACGAAGAATTCGCTCGCTTCGTCATGAAGCTTAAGCAAACTCCGGAACCAGCAGGCAACGGCACGATGCTCGACAACACGCTGTTGTTGTTTGGATCAGCATCGAGCGCGTTTCATTTGTCTCGCAACTACCCGTTGGTTCTTGCTGGCGGGAAAAACATGGGGTTCAAGCACGGCCAATATCTCAACAATGCCGGAGCCAGCCCTCAGGGCGGAGCCTGGGACGGCGGCCGTGAACCATGGCAGGTCGAGATCTCAAAAGAAGACAAACCGTTAGCCAACGTCTTCGTAACCATGCTGCAACAACTCGGCGTCAGCACACAAAAATTCGCCGACAGCGACGGTACGGTGACGGAGCTTGTGTAGCTCAAAGCTGGTTTTCGAATTGCGAATTGCGTTGCCTGGTTCCAGCAGCGCCGACGGTTTATGACTAGCAGACGCAAACCCTTCGAGCCGCACGCTGCTGTTGGTGCCTATTTCGGTCAACAATAGTTTTACAGCGTATTACGCTGAGTTGTGGCCGCGGGGCACGCGTTTCGATCGAAGAA
>CALFOL010000367.1 GCA_937919915.1 uncultured Planctomycetaceae bacterium | reverse complement strand
GGGAATTGTTCCGGTTCGGCCGTTGCCGAACAGATCGCATCCAGCATGACTTCGGCGGGCAATCGACGAGCATAGAAGTGAGAATAAAACCGCTCGTCGCGAAAGTTAGACGTTCGAGTCTGAGCGGACAGTTGATAGGTTCGCGAGGTCAGGATCAGCCGCATGACATGTCGCAGGTCGTAGTTGCTGCTGACGAATTCCTGGTTGAGAAACTTCCAGAGGTCGCGATTTGAAGGCGGGTTGGTCGCTCGCAAATCGTCAACGGGTTCGACCAGACCGACTCCCAGAAAATGTTTCCAAAGTCGATTCACCATCGCTCCTGAGAAATGCTCGTTGCCAGGATCCGTCATCCAGCGAACCAGTGACTGACGAGGGTCTTCTCCAGCGGCGATGTCTGTGACGGCGCGGTCGAGCGGACGCGGCTTCAGGTTTTCGCCAGTGCGGGGCTGTCGCACTTCGACCGTCTTCATTCGTTCAGATTCAATTTGTTTCTGAAGATCATCGATGCGCTTCTGAGTTTCTTCGACCTTCTTTTCGTCGTTGGCCGCGGTGAATTCCGCGAGTTGTTTCTGCTGTTCCGAAATCTGCCGCATGACATTCAACTGATGTTGCGTGCCCACAATCAGATTTGATGCAGCGTCTCGAGGCTGTTTGCGATCCAGAGTGACTCGTGAGAAATAGCTCACGAAATGGTAGTAATCGTCCTGTGTGTATTTTTCCAGCGGATGATTATGACAGCGGGCACAGCCGATCCGAGTCCCCAGAAACGCCTGGGCGACGGAATCAGCCACTTCCGAATCTGCGGCGGATTTCTCTCCGACCGTCACGATGTAATATCCAACCGCGGGGTTCTGGTCCGTTGTCCCTTCAGCCAGCAGGACATCGGTGGCGATTTCTTTCCAGCTACGCCCAGCGATCAATTGCTCTCGCAACCACCGGTGCAACGACCGCACTCCTTTGGTGCCGCGAACATCGTGATCCCGTTCGCGGCGATTCTGCACGACATCACCAAGTTGCAATGCCCAGAAGTCGATGAATTCGGGCCGCTGCAGCAGCTGATCGACCAGCCGAGACCGTTTGTTGGCATCGGTATCTGACAGAAAGAGGCGAACTTCTTCGACCGTGGGCAGTGTGCCGATGCAATCAAGGAAGGCTCGCCGCTGAAACGTCGCGTCGTCGCACAGTGGAGACGGTTCGATGTTCAGCGTTGCCAGTCGCGAGTAAACGTGTTCGTCGATGGCGTTGTTCTTAACGGCGAACCATTGCGGATCCGCAGTTCCGTCGAACGGCATGGTGAATGTTGCGATTTCAACCAGTCCCTGAAACGTCGCCCGTACAACCGCTTCACCATTCCGGAGTGCCGTGACGCTGCCATCATCGGTCACGTACAACATCCCGGCGTCGCTGGACGCGAACTGCGTCAGCCACGTGACATCGTGTCGGTCGCCGTTTTCGTAAACTGCGGTAACGCGCAAGGTCCGCGAGTCGTTAATTGAAAGTGTTTCCTGAGTGGGTTCGACTTCGATTTTGGACAGCACCGGATCTTCCGTCTTAGGGCTCTTCGCTCCGTTCAGTATCCAGTCAGTCAGGATCTTCTGAGCCGGACTGTTCACTTCGAATCGTTTGCCGCCGCCATGTGGAACAGTGCCAAGAGCTTTCCCGATCAGCAGGCTGTCTGCAGGAGATACCATGTTGATTCTGCGGCCGAGTGATTCGCGGACGATCGATTCGAAGTCATCCTCTGGCGCGAAACCTCGCAGAGAAAGTCGGAATCCGTTTTGACCAGCCAGTTTTCCGTGACAGGTGCCGGCGTTGCATCCAAAACGCGTCAGTACCGGAACCACGTTGTTTCTGAACGACGGCACGGATGGCTCACCGGCGTGACTCGACGTCATCGCCAGCAGGATAACGCCCAGATAAGCGGCGGCATGCAGTGTCATGTGTCGAATCATGTAAGGCAGACAATATTCAATGCGGCGAAATGACATACAGAAATGAACAATGAAAGGAATTCAGCTGGTGACAAAATCATGTGAACAAAATGATTCTGTTCTCATCATTCTGTAAACCTCGTCCTGACGCCTGGCTCTCTACGCCAAAATATCCTTCAGGACTTCGCCTTCAACATCCGTCAGTCGGAAGTCGCGGCCGTTGAAGCGGTAGGTGAGTTTCTCGTGGTCGATGCCCATTTGATTCAGAATGGTTGCGTGGATGTCGTGAGCGTTCACTCGGTTCTCGACCGACTTGTAGCCGAATTCGTCGGTCGCTCCGTACTGAGCACCGCCCTTGAATCCTCCGCCGGCGAACCATGTTGTAAACGCGTTGGGATTGTGGTCTCGACCGCCGACGTCCTGGGAGTCTGACGTGCGACCGAATTCGCCGCCGTAGATAATGATCGTTTCATCGAACAGGCCTCGTTGCTTCAGGTCGGTCAGCAAAGCAGCCGTCGGCTGATCAACGGTCGCTGCACACGCGCGGTGGTTTCCGTTGATGTCATTGTGAGCATCCCATGGTACGTCGCTAACAGCTCCGCCGGGAGTGTTTGGGCAGGCGGCGAAAATCTGCACGAAGCGAACACCGCGTTCGACCAGTCGGCGAGCGATCAGGCATTGTCGTCCGTAGTCTTTCGATTCGGGACGATTCAGCCCGTACATTTCCTGAATGTGGTCTGGTTCCTGAGCCAGATCAAATGCTTCCGGAGCCGACGTTTGCATGCGATACGCCAGCTCGAAGGATTCCAGCCGCGCATTCAGATCGCGATCGAACGGACGTTCTGTTGCGTGTTTTGCGTTGGTTGAGTTCAGAATGTCCAGCAGCGACCGTTGTTGTTCGCCGGTGAGGTCCGCGGGGCGACCAAGGTTGTCGATCGGCTTCGCTCCGCGCGGGTCGAGCGATGTTGCCTGGTAGACCGACGGAAGGAACCCCGACGACCAGATCGGATCGGCTCCGCGCGGTTTTGTTCCGTGCATGACCACATAGGCCGGCAGGTTGGCGTTTTCACTGCCGAGTCCATACGTCAGCCACGATCCCATGCTCGGAAAGCCCTGGCGAATCATGCCGGAATTGAATTCCAGCATCGCCGGAGTGTGGTTGTTCGACTTCGAGAAGCACGAATACACGAACGCGATGTCGTCGACGTGTTTTGAAATATTCGGAAAGATTTCGGACGTCCAGGCGCCGGATTCACCGTGCTGGGAAAACTTGAACGGCGACTTCAGCAGCTTCCCGCTGGTCGTGAAGAAGCCGGTTTTGGGGTCGGCCCCGGCCAGTGTTGTTCCGTCCCGTTTCTCCAGTTCGGGCTTGTAGTCGAAGGTGTCAACCTGCGACGGACTGCCGGTTTGAAACAGCCAGATCACGGCCTTCGCTTTGGCGTTCCCCGGTGCCGGACGCATCGCCAGAGGATTGTTTGACTTTCCTTCAGCGGCGACGATCCCTTCCTGATGGAGCAGGTTCGTCAACGCAAGTGAACCGCAGCCAAGGCCAGACTGCTGCAGAAAGTTTCGTCGTGAGGTTGGGTTTGTCATGTTTTAACCTGATTGGTGTTTCGGCCGACATGGCGCGTTCACTGGAGTGCAGGCTTCAGCCGATTGTGTTTAATTGCATGGCAGCAAAGCCAGGCAAACGAGAATTAACCACACCAGCCCGGGGCGCAGGGCAGCGACTAATAGCGGGAATCCCTGGCTTGCGCCACGGGCTGGTGTGGTTTTATCTGCCGGTCCCTTATGGCGGCTAAAGCCTGGATCCAACAATTGTGAGAAAATAAAGCTAGTCGATGTACACAAATTCGTTCATACACAAAATCAAATGACAGAAGTCACGCACCGCCAGAGACTCCGCGTTCGCATCTGTTCCGCGGGAATCTTTTTGGCGTTGCATGAATCCCGTCATTGTGGCGAGTTCTATTTCCGTGGCCGACCGCGATAACGCGATCTGATACGCTCGGTCAATTGTCTGTTCAATACTCGTCTCGGCCGTCGGCCTGGCCTGTGCGGCAAGCTTTGTGGCGATGTCTCGAATGATGTTGGAATTCAGCAGCACTAACGCCTGCGGAGCCACCGTGCTTTCTTCGCGCGCGGCGATGCCCTGCATCGTGTCGGGAGCGTTGAACAGCTGCAGCATGGGAATCAACTGGCTGCGTTTGATGGTGAAGTACATGCTACGCCGCGTACTGTTTTGATCCAGAGTCCCTTTGCCGAACATCGTGCGATCGAGCGTGCCGCTGACGGCAAGCAGTGAATCACGAATGAGCTCCGCCTCCATTCGACGCGAACTGCGTCGCCACAGCAGCAGGTTTTCCGGATCCTTCTGTCCCGCATCTGCACTGATTTCCCCCGCCTGCATGTAGACGGCACTGGTCATGATCAGTTTGTGGATGGGCTTCAACTGCCAGTCTCCTTTGATCAGTTCCGAAGCCAGCCAGTCGAGCAGTTCGGGGTGGGATGGTTTCTCACCGCGCGTTCCAAAGTCACTTGGCGTCGCCACGATACCTCGACCGAAGTGATGATGCCACAGTCGGTTCACGATGACTCGAGCCAGAAGGTGTCCGCCGCCGTGATCGACATCCGTCAGCCAGTCCGCCAGTCCCAGCCGTCCGGGCCGCATCTTGTCTGCGGCTTCCGGTTCGGCCAGCCAATGTTTTTCCTGCTGATCGTTTCGCATCAGCACCTGTAGAAATCCGGGAGTCGCCTGGTCCAGTTTGTTGTCGGCGTTGCCGCGTCGAAGATGGTAAACCTTGTAGGTGTCTTCTCCGAATTGATAGGTCGTTCCATTAACGCGAGCCGCGAAGACATTGGTGAGTTCCGGTTTTGGCGTTTCAGTATCGTGCCGAGCGACAGTCTGGTTTAGCTTCAGCCATTCCAGGTCGAAGCCTTTGTGCCAATCGACCAGCTTTTGCTTCTGCGCGTCGTCTCGTTTGTCGGCGGCGACGGCCAGAATCGCAGTGATGTCGGCCGGTGTCGCCGTGGCGCTGGCGGCGAAGTAGAATCCGGTTGCTCCACCGCCGTTTACGATCTTCATCAGAATTTCGTTGCGACCAGCAGCCAGTTGGATGGTTGCCGTTTCCTGTCCGGCCGCGGCGACGTTACGGCCAACTTTCTTTGACAGGACTTCGCGACCGTTCACCCACAGCTTGATGCCGTCGTCACTGCCGAGTGAGAGTGACAGTAGCTGCGGAGTTTTAGACTCGATGACGCGGAATAAATAGTTGCCGCAGTTGTTGCCGGTGAGTTTGTCGTTATGAGCAACGCCGTCATTCCAGCTCGGCTGTTCTGTCCATTTCAGTTTGTCGTCTTCAAATGACTTGCTGAGATCCGTGTCAAGTTCCGGTGGGAACACCTGATCGAAGGCTGTGTCAAAGTTCGTGGAGGCAAACGGACCGACGTGATACCAGTGGCCAATTCCGTCAATCGGCGCTGACACGGCCGGTGTGGCGGCAAAGTAGAATCCTGACGGGCCGCTTCCGTTGACAATTTTCATCAACAGCTCGTTGCGACCTTTCTTGAGCTTCGCCTGAACGGTGTCCTGGCCGGCGACGACTCCTCCCGATGTGAGACTCGCCAGAACCTGTTCGCCGTTCACCCAAACCTTGATCGCGTCATCTCGCCCAAGCGACAGTGAAACTCCCTGATCTTCCGCAGATTCAATCACGCGGAAAAGATAGTTCGCCGAATTATCGCCAACCAAAGTGTTATGAATCGTCGCATCCTTCCAATCCGGCTGCGGCGTCCACTTGACCTTTCCGTCCAGATAAGTCGCGGCAAGATCAACGGCGGTTTCCGGATCAAAGACCTCTTCGTAAGCTTTGTTGAAATCCTGCGCCGCGAACGGCCCCGCGTGATGCCAAACGCCTGGCGCTATCGTCGGCGTGGCAGTCGCAGCGGCGACGGGCGCCTCGCTTGCAGCTGCCGTCAGCCAGGCTTGCAGGTTGTTCGGCAACTTCTGCTGTTCATAACTTGTGCGAGCCGTCACCAGTGGCGCATGAGCCGCGTCGTATTCAGCTTTCGCTTTTTGAAATGCTTCCGGCTGCATGTTGATGGCGGTATCGGCAAACCCGACATCGGCGAAACATGACGTCAGGCGGTAGTAGTCAAACTGCGGTAGCGGATCGAACTTGTGACTGTGACAACGACTACAGCCCACTGTCAGGCCAAGCATCGATGTCCCCAGAGTGCTGACGATGTCGTCGAGCTGTTCGTAGCGGCTGCGTTCGCGTTCCTTCTGAGTTTGCTGAGTCGTATACGTGCCTGCAACCAGCAGTCCCGTCGCAGCAATTTTGTTAACAGCAGCCATGGCTTCGTCGGTCGTCTGCACATTGACGTCGGTCAGTAGATCGCCCGCAATCTGCAGTCGCACGAATTCGTCGTACGGCATGTCGGAGTTCAAAGCACGAATCACAAAGTCTCGGTAATACCATGCATTCGGTCGGTCGCCATCGAAGGCGTAGCCGTTGCTTTCCGCGAAACGAGTGACATCCAGCCAGTGACGTGCCCAGCGTTCGCCAAAATGTTCGTTTTCCAGTAAGTCATCGACCAGCCGATCATACGCGGCGACGGGATCGGCCTCTGATTCCGCCACAAACTTTTCAACGTCTTCCGGTTTTGGTGGCAGTCCAACCAGATCGAAGTAGGCTCGGCGAATTAACGTCCTCGCGTCGGCGATGTTGTTGGGAGTGATGCCAGCCTGTTCATGCCGTGCTCGAACAAACTGATCGACCGGCGTGCGAATCCAACTGGTGTCAGCAACCTTGGGCGGCGCCGGCTGTGTCAGAGGCTGAAACGCCCAGTGCTGTTGACCAGCTTTGATATCGATTTCGGACGATGCGACAACAGCCTTCCCATCGCGCGGATCGGGTGCTCCCATTTCGATCCACTTGCGAAAGTGACCGATCAATTCGTCCGGCAACTTGCCCTTCGGAGGCATCTTAAACGAATCATGCGTCAGCGCGCTAAGCAGCAGACTTTCGTCGGGTTTTCCCGGCACAACGGCCGGCCCGCTTTCGCCGCCCTTGCGACTGCCGTCACGAGAATCGAGCAACAAAGCGCCCTTCAATTTTTTCTTACCGGCCGCGCCCGCGGAATGGCATTCATAGCAGTGCTTGACCAGTTCAGGTCGAATCTTCGCTTCAAAAAAGTCCAATCCACGGTGATCGTTATCATCGCCGTGCAATGATGATGTCGTGATCAGCAGCAGCAACAACAGGAGAACAAGTTTTCTCACGAAGATCTCCGATAGGCAAGACTCCCTTGAACTGATCGTCGTTGAGCATTTTGAATGACGAAACGGACGGAACAGCAATAGGAAGACAAGAGCAGATTGAGGCAGGACGAACAGGGGCAGGACCAGATGACATTGTCAGCCTGGAGACGATGAGGTTACCATAAAATCTGGGCGAAGAAAGCGCATCCGACGTCTTAAACCGACGGCATTGCGGATGGAGTTTTTTGCGATTGTTCCAATTCCGGGTCGACAATTATGTTGTGATTTCCAACAAAGTGATTGGGAATTGCTTCAGTTTCGGTGGACAATTCGATTGACTTGTCCTCTAAATCGCGGTCCTCAAAAAACATAAACCCCGAGAGGATTAGCCCCAGAATCGCCGCGACCCGTTCACGGCACGGTGACACGAGAGCAGAGGCTGGCTGCGTGGCGAGTGGAGTTCCCACTGGCCATTGAAGATAGACCTGTCCGTCGTTGCCGGAAGGCAATTCGGAAAGTATGGTCCCAGGATTGCTTGCGGTCCGTCGTCGACGGCTTTCGAGTTACCGCACCGAAGCGTTTTCGGATGAGTGTGCCACGGGTGACTCCTGAAAAGTCGATTATCAGCTATTGTAAATGCGTTACCCAAGTCTCTCGTCTATACACTCGATCCGGCCTACTCTCTGTGCGCAATGCAGGCTACAGCGTACTACGCCGATTTGTGGCCGCGGGGAACGTACTTCGAGTGAAGAAATCCTACTCCCGCGAGCGAGTACCGTTCACGACAATCAGTCAACTGCTCTAATCGCATTCACGCCATTGATGAACTGACAGGTTCAGTTTGCTGTCGTCGTCGAACTCAATGCCCTCCGACTCCAACATCTGTCGTTGCAGACCGGCGAAGACTCCATCCCCCCGGTCGCTGATCTTTCCCTGAGCGTTCACGACTCGATGCCAGGGAACGTCTGAATCTTCAGGGAGTCTATTCAACACGGTGCCCACCTGACGCGCGTTGCGACTCAGGCCGGCCAGTTTTGCGATCTGACCATATGTGCCAACGCTGCCCTTCGGGATTTGGAGTACGACAGCCAACAGTTTCGCCGCGTTGCCGCTTTCGTCTTTGCTTTCCATAGGTCATGCCAGGCCCAGGAGTATCGGCAGAATCCTGCCGCCGACCTGGTTATGCGGCGGCTGGAAGCCATCGATAGGATGGGCGGACTAGAGTTCGATGTTCAGCTCCGCTTTTTCGTTCAGCCCAATGGACATCACGCCCTTCGTTACGGATTGATCGGGCTTGTCGGCACCGACTTTCACGGTGTGCTTGCCGACTGTATACACCGGCGGTTTGAAGCGATTCGATGTGGCGCGTACGGTGTAAAGAATTCCGCCCGTGGCTTCTTCAGTCACTTGTATGACCGGGCGATCAGTTCCGATGACAACAACTTCCGGAAGATAAGCGACAACCTTGCGGCCATCGTTGTCGCGATAGTCAAACGTGATCGGCCACCCGGCGAACTGTTGTGCGTCGCCACCTGTCACGTCGGCGAATCGTGGCCAGCATTCGGCGGTGATCTTCTGCGTCTTCCTGTTGAAACGCACGATGCCGAATCCGTCGCCACGCTGCTCTTCGTCGTTGCGGTTCGGCGGGTTGGCATAAGCCATCATCGAAATACGGTTGCCGAGTCCGTCCAGAAAATCGCCCGTCCACGGTAGTGAACTGTTCGGCACGGGATTGGGACCAGCCTTCTCATCTTCAGGCCACCACCAGCGACCGTAAATCGTATTAACGATCGCAGGACTGGTGAAGGAATACGGGCCATCGCTGAATTCATCGATCCCGTGCTTCACGAAAACAGCCAGGTGCTGGTCACCACACAGATGTGGCGCCCACGCGCGACGAATTTCTGTTAACGCTTTGTTGCGACCCTTTTGTGGCCAGGCGTTACTGTCCAGGTCAGCCAGCAGCCGGTTGTCTTCGCTGCCGTGTAGATGAACGGCTCCACAAAAAGCAGTCTGCGACAGGACGCACTTCATTTCCGCGTCGGTCCAATCCTGGCTCCACGCGTTTAGAAACTGCAACTGCCGATCCCCCAACAACTTCAGCTGCGGCAGATCCACAGCCGCGCGATCGTATTTCGGATCGTTAATGTGATCCGGACGAGGCCCCATCTTTGGAATCTTGCCTTCCGGTCCGCTCTTGAATTTTCGGTCTTCAATGATGGCAAAATTAATGCCGCCAACAGTTAAGTCGGTGTAATACACTTCCATGCCACGTTCAATCGGCGTGGGATCGTAAGCATCCGGCAGGTGCCACGTTTGACAACGCTGCACCATGTTGACGTATTTGGCAGGAAAGAAGTAACCGCCGCTGGGGCCGGCCATCGTAGTGGCGCGAATGCCGTTTTCGCCCCAGAGATTGGCCTGACCGATGTCATGGTCATCGGGAATCGTGATAACCGGACGATCTTTCAGCAGGTCACGGAACTGAATTCCGAATTCCAGCCAGCCGTAAGTGTGTTCGGTGTGATGGTAAGACTGGTCACCCGCAAAGAACAGCAGGTCGGGATTCAGCTTCTTCAGGTTGTCGATCATCTTTGGCCGCGGCCCGGGTGTGCGTGAACTATTGCACGACATGTTGCCGACGACGATCACGTCCTTGTCGATGGGGTCTTTGCGGATCAGGCCTTCGAAAGCGGCTTGCTCACCGTGGCGAACTCGATAGACGACGTCTTTGGTGTTGTCCCAGTCGTTGATGCGGAAGTGAGAGCTCCAGCCTAGCTCAATGACGGGCTGTTCCGCTACCTGTTGCCATGTTCCGTTGTTATCTCTAAATTCCAGCGTCGTGGTTTTGGCTTCGTCCGGCTTCAGCGGGAACAGCTGAGCAGTCAGCTTTAATGTACCGTGGTCATGCGTGTAAACAGCGAAGGCGACGACCTGATCGCGTTCGACGTTCATGTTCATCGTGCGACGATTATTCGGTTTGACGTTCCACCATTCGCCGGTGGACATGGTTTCGAGGTTCTTGTATTCAGGCCCAAAGACGTCTGCCCGTTCCTGAGCGGTCGTGGCTGCTGAAAGGCAACACAGGACCGCTGCTGAAACAGTGAAACCGATCTTTTGCCGGAGGATGTCTGTGCGAAATTGCATGCCTGGTTTTCTTTGAATGGAGTGATGAACGACAAGATTCGTGACGCTCGGCGGTGCGGTGAGTTGCAATGGGCACCACGAAAAACACAGAAGACAGGCAAGGGTCTGCTCCTCTCCGTCTTCCATGACTTCCGTGGTCACGAACAAAACACACAGGCTTTGTAATTTACTTTCGCGTCAGGATCACCTGATGCGGTCCCTGCGTTTTCCCGTTAAAGACAACATCCACGGCGAGCTTCATTTTTCCTGGTGGAAGTTTCAATTGTTTGAGATGCCCGCGTTGCTGCGTTGCGGAGACTTCCAGCTGCGTTGATATCTCACCAGCAGTGATCGTTGCTGTTCCGGCCGGATGGTCCCCGGCAAACAGAATCTCGATTTCGTATTCTGCGGCTGCGGGAGCTTCCAGCAGCCAGTAACCGTTCGAATTGGCCGCCCACGGTTGGCCGCTTTCGTGTCGCCAGTCCTGACGTGTTAACACACTGCGAGTTTCGTGGTCGGTGCCGATGACGATTCGTGGAGGAGCGAAATTGTCCGGCCGTGTTGAACTGACGTCTGCGAACCATGCTTCATAACCAGATTTGAGCCGATCAACAACCGCAGGGAATTCCGCGACGACGTTTTTTTGCTGACGCGGGTCGCTGCTCAGGTTGTAGAGCTCCAGTTTTGGCTCGCCAGCAAAACTCTCTTTGCCAAAACCGCTGGGATGTACCAGCTTCCACGGGTCTTCGTGAATCGCAAAATGGTGATACCGCTGCGGTTCATTGCCACGGTGGGTTTGAAAGACGAGCTGCCGCGCTGGCCAAGCAGCATCAGGCTTCGTAAGCAACGGCAGGAAGCTGCGACCGTCAAGCTTGTGGTTCGCGGGGACGTCGACTTCACAGGCATCCAGAATCGTCGGCAGCAGGTCAATGTGGGCACTCATGGCGTCCGAGGTTGCCCCGGCCGCAACCTTCGCTGGCCAGTGGAACAGCAGTGGCGAACGGATGCCGCCATCATCGACGCCAGTCTTCATGCCACGCATGTTTCCGACAAATCGCATCGTATTGGGGCCATTGTCATTGAGGTACACGACGATCGTGTTGTCGAGAACGCCCAATGCGTCCAGCCTCTTAAACAGCCTGCCGACGTTCTGATCAATATTTGTGATCATCGCAGCGATGCGGGCCAGTGTGTCGGTTTCGGCTGCCATTCGTTTTGGGCTAAGCGTGTTCACAAGGATCGGTGTGAAGTCAACGTTCTTGTATTCTTCGTACAGTTCGGGGGGCACATCATGAAACGGCCCGTGTGGTGCATTCGTCGCGATGTACGTGAAGAAGTTGTCGCCGTCTTTTGTACTCTTGCCGATGAATTCCATGGCCGCATCAAAATAAATGTCCGTGCAATACCCCTTCATTGATACTTCTTCGCCGTTCTTCACCAGTGTCGGATCGGTGTACTTGCCTTCTGCGCCAATTGGATCGGAAGGCTGGCCAATGCCGCCACCTCGGTGAATCAGGCTGTCCTGAAATCCCTGATCCATGGCTCGCAGCGGATAGTTGTCACCAAGATGCCATTTGCCGTAGATACCAGTGCGATAGCCTGCGTCGCGCAGGAGTTCCGCCATCGTAACTTCGTCAGTATCCATCATCGCTCGACCAACAAAAGTGTCGATACAGCGAGTACGATAGTTGTAACGGCCCGTCATAAGGCTCGCTCGCGTCGGAGCGCAAACCGGACTGACGTAGAATTTGCTCAGAAAACCGGAGCGTTTGTGCATCGCGTCCAGTTCAGGTGTACGGATGACCTCGTTGCCGAGAAACCCGTAGTCGCCACCGCCCTGATCGTCGCTCATGATCACGATCACGTTCGGGCGTTCTGCAGCCGCACAGTGTGAGAAGCAAGTGGCAACGCATCCGACGAGAGAAGCGATGATTCGGAGGTTGTTGGGTGGTTTCATGTTGTTGAGTGTCGTGGTTTGAGGATTGTGAGTGGTCAACATTGTACCGTGTTGTGGAAAATCGCAAAGTGGCCACCGAGATCGAGTCATTTCCGATCCTGCGTTGGCGCAAAGTCTCGCCACTAGGTTTGGAATCTCTGCATCCAAAGTCTATGGTGTTGGAATTGTCCAACACAAAAATGGCCAGCTTTGACAGAAAGAAAAAGCCCATGACGCCCAGAATCAATCGTCGAACATGGCTCGCATATTCCGTCGCCACCGTTGGGGTAGTCAACCCTGCCCGAATTTGTTCGGCGACTGAGCCTCGCGAAGACCTCGATATCATCGACTGCCACACGCACTTTTTCGATCCGACTCGGCCGGGCGGCGTTCCGTGGCCCGCAAAGGACAGTCCGATTTACAAACCGACGCTGCCAATGCATCTGAGAGAACTCAAGCAGTTCCGTCCGGTGACAGGGACCGTCATCGTGGAAGCCAGTCCGCGTGTGGAAGACAACGCGTGGCTGCTGGACGTGGCCAGGGACGATCCGTTCGTGGTCGGGATAGTGGGCAACCTTCCCATTGGCACACCGGGGTTTGAAGCACTTGTAGAACGCTTCGCTGCGAATCCCCTCTTCCGCGGCATTCGAGTTTCTTCGAAAGTCGTCGATGGCCTGGTGACACAGAATGAGCTTGCGGACTTCGAGCTGCTGGCTGATCACGATCTGGCACTCGACGTCAACGGAGGCCCCGAAACACCGGGAATCGTGGCGAAGCTTGCGCCGCTTGTTAAGAACCTGCGTATCGTTCAGAACCACATCGGCAACGTTCCGATCACAGCAGCAACTCCACCAGCCGACTGGCAGGCAGGGATTCGAGCGGCAGCCCAGCACTCCAACGTGTTCTGCAAGATCTCAGCCCTAGTCGAAAGCGCTTCGAACCACACCGACAACCCGCCCGATGATCTCAATTTCTACCGGCCCTACATCGACGTGGTGTGGAATGCGTTTGGAGACGATCGAGTCATCTTCGGAAGCAACTGGCCGGATTCCGTGCGTGGCGGCAGCTATGAAAAACTGCAGCGTATCGTCATGGAGTACGCCGCTGAAAAGGGAACGGAAGCGACGAAGAAATTCTGTTCACTGAACGCAAAGAAAGCCTACAAGTGGGTCGAGCGGCGGGGCCGAGGATAATTAAAGATGTAGTGGTCTTTGGCGAAGCGGGCGGTATGCGCCCAGAAATCGCGGAAGGGTTTCGACTGAGCGACGTTTCGAATCATGCAGAAGCTACAAGGCGGGTTCCGGCATCTGAGGGATAGGCGCACAAGCGGGATCGAACTTCCGATCGATCGACTTGTTAGCGCGCAGCCACGTCGACAGGCTCTCTACCGCGTCAACTGGATTGTGCTTGGGGTTGAACATCAGCTCGGCCATGATGGGGATGCTGTTTTTATAAGCTCTCTGTACCACTTCGGAATCGGGATCACGATTGAGATACCCCTTCGGAAAAAACGGCTGTGCGCCGGTCGCTTCTTTCGCATTCTTATGATGAAAGGCCGTGTA
>CALFOL010000366.1 GCA_937919915.1 uncultured Planctomycetaceae bacterium | reverse complement strand
AGATCGGCTTTCCACCACTGAACCAATTGGATTGTCTCAGGCCACAACCACCACCCGGCCAATTTCCGCCGCACCGTGAGAACAATTCAAACACCAAACGAGTTTCAGCCGTTGGGCAGGCGAGGCGTGCTTGTACAGGAGCTTGAGGTGATCGACGGTGAACGTCTTGATGTCGATATCTCTAATCGACCTTCGATCGGAAGGAAATCGCTTCAAATTCGCCACGATCAAATCGACATCGGCAGGCCGCCTCTAGGCAAACTCCTGAGTGGTGTGCAGCCATGTAAACAAACGTTTAAGTTCGCCGATGTGACTGGAGCAGTGTTTGACTGACAGGGGACCAGAACAAGGAAGCGACTGTGTGATGCGAATTAACGGGGAGCTCGACAGCCTCAGCTGGAAGCAGTTCAAAGCCCGCGGCCACACTTCACTCGTCTTTCGTGACGAGGACCTTCGCAAGCCGTGATTTTTCCCTCTCGTGCTCCCAAAGGACCGCAGGAGGGTATCACCAAAGGTATCTCCGACCAAACTGGCCGAAAGGTATCACCGTCGGGTTGACGTAAGTGGTTGATACCAAAGAAGTTAAAAAGTCGGGGCGACATGATTCGAACATGCGACTTCTGCGTCCCAAACGCAGCGCTCTAGCCAGGCTGAGCTACGCCCCGATTCGTTTTGTTCTCACAGGACACCTATATGTCCGGCGAAGTTCGCGACTGAGGGAACTTTCGGTTCCCGGAAATCACGAGGTGCAGGAGTCTAGCGAGCAAACTGCGGGGATTCCAGAGTACGTGTCCATAAAATGAGCCACTTCGAACCTGATTGCGGGTTTGAGTACCAATGCGGCTGATTTTGCCGGTGCGTTTTGGCTGAAAATTCGTGATTTCAGGGCGATCGGACGACGTTTTGCCGGAATCAAGTTTCAGATGAATCCAATTCGCTGCCGGTGGCCTCACCGCAGGAATTCCGCAGTCAGGCTGGCAGAGCACGTTTTGATGGATTCCGCTGGGCCTTCCGCCACGATTTTTCCTCCGGCGGGGCCGCTTTCCGGACCGACATCAATGATCCAGTCGCTCGCCTGCATGACGTCGACGTTGTGTTCGACCACGATCACGCTGTGGCCGGTGGTTACCAGACTTCGCAACAGGGTATTCAGGTGGACCACATCGGCCGGATGCAGGCCGCTGGTCGGTTCGTCCAGAATGTATAAAGTGGGATCCGATCGCCCGGCAGACAATTCAGTCGCTAACTTCACGCGTTGAGCCTCGCCGCCGGAGAATGTGGAAGCCTGTTGTCCAAGCGTCAGGTAGCCGAGGCCGACACTACGGAAGGTCTCCATCAGTCTGCGTTGAGGCCCAAGTTCCCCGAAGAACTCCACCGCCTCGTCCACGCGCATGGCAAGCACGTCGGCGACACTCCTGTCGGTAAATCGTACCGCCAACGTGGCACGGTTGAATCTTTGACCGCCGCATTCCGGACACGGCACGGTCGCGTCTGGCAGGAACGCCATCTTCACGTCTTTCAGGCCGGTGCCTTTGCAGGCTGAACAGCGGCCGTCCCCCGTGTTGAAACTAAAACGTCTGGCGTCGAAACCTCGCGCCCGCGCCTCCTTTGTTTTTGCGAACAGCTTTCGAACGTCACTCCACAGTTTGCTGTACGTCGCAATGCATGATCGACGGTTGCGTCCCAATGGGCTGTTGTCGACCGCGACGACTCGCTGGATGTGCGACAGTCCCTCGATGCCATCACATTCGGCGTCCGCTGCCGCAACTTCGACATTGCCGTTTCGCAGACAGCTGGCAGCAGCCACTGGCAGCAGCGTATCCATGATCAGGGAGCTTTTTCCGGAACCGCTAACGCCGGTGATACACACCAGTTTCTGCAGTGGAATGTCGACCGTAACGTTCTGCAGGTTGTTACGACGAGCGTTACGAATCGCCACGCACCGCTGAGGCTCGGGCGGCTCGCCTGAACTCACCGACGCGTCGTCTGTGCCATGCAGTTCACCACGCAGATAGACTGCTGTCGGAGAATCACCGCTGGCAGCAGACTCTGACGGAGCGCCTGAGAACATCAGTGCGCCGCCTTCGATTCCGGCTCCGGGGCCCAGATCAATCAGGTGATCGGCAGCCTTCATGATTTCGCCGTCATGCTCGACAACCACAACAGTCGCACCGGAATCACGAATTTCGTACAGGATCTTCAACAGCCGTCGCGTGTCACGCGGATGCAGCCCTGATGTTGGTTCGTCCAGCACAAAACAGGCGCCGTGCAGGCCGGTTCCCAGGCAGGCAGACAATCTGGCTCGCTGAAATTCACCGCCGGACAGCGTTCGCGTGGCTCTGTTGAGACTTAGATATCCAACTCCGACTTTCGTCAGGCATTCCAACCGCTGCCGAATGTCAGGCAGAGTTCTCCTCGCGACAAGTGTTGCGGCGTGCGACAGCGCTGGGGGTGTCTGATTGTCAGTGTTTTGGGACAGCTGAGTCTGCCAGGCGTCGGTCACTTCTAAAGCGGCGTCTACACTGAGCGCGGTGAAGTCAGCGATCGGCTTTCCCAGAAACGTGATGCTGCGAGCAAACGGTTGCAGTCGCGAACCATCGCAGGTTGGACAGGGCGCCTGCCGAAACACGGTGATGTCGTCTGTGTCGTCGACGACACCGCGGATGCCGAATCCTTCGCAATCCGGACAGGCTCCCCATGCACTGTTGAAGCTGAAAGTCCGCGGTTCCGGTGTGGCAAAACTAAGATTGCAGTCGGCGCAACTGAATTTGGTGCTAAACAGTTGATCGTGCCAGTCATCATCGATCTGTTCGCACACGATGCAGGTGCCGTCGCTTTCTCGAACGGCCAGTTCGATGGATTCTCGCAAACGCTGTTCGATTCCATCCTTCAGAATGATGCGATCAATGACAGCGTCGATACTGTGAGCCTTACTCGACGGCAGATCCGGCACGTCCGAAATGTCCAGCAACTCGCCGTTCACCCGGACTCGCACAAAACCATTGCGACCGATGCGTTCGAAGACATCCTTATGAGCTCCACGACGAGAACGCACCATCGGCGACAGGATCATCAGCCTGGTACGTTCCGGTCGCTGCAGAATCTGAGCGGTAATTTCATCAACGGACTGACTGCTGACAGGCTGTCCACACCCTGTGCAGTGTGCTGTGCCCGCGCGAGCGTACAAGAGTCGCAGGTAGTCGTAGATTTCCGTGGTGACTGCCAGCGTGCTCCGCGTCGGAGCCGTGGTGACTCGCTGATCCACGCTGACCGTTGGTGGCAGCCCGCTGACTTCGTCGACGTCCGGACGCGGCAACTGCTTTAGCAACGTCCGCGTGTGGACGGAAACGCTTTCCAGATAACGACGCTGGCCTTCAGCGAACAGGGTATCGAATGCCAGCGAACTTTTTCCGCTGCCGCTGACGCCCGTGATCACGATGAGCTTTCCGAGTGGCAGATCGACGTCGACATTTCGCAGGTTGTGTGTGCGGGCGCCGCGAACGCGGATGTCGTCGCTGCGGATGCTGGTCGTCACGAACCGTCTCCACGATCGCGGCTGTCAACCGTGACAAACCGGTTCACCGACAGACTGGTTTCGCCATCAAATCGATACGCACACAGCATGCCGTGTTTGGCGACGCTGTAATCCAGACATGCGACATTCGGTTTCAGCGGCGCGGGCGACGTTTCCGGAAGCCAATAGTGTCCGACAAAAACCGGCGGCTCGTCATCGGCATAAGGCATGGCGGGCGCATTCTGCGGGACGCCGGTGTGTGGCAGGTTGGTCTTCACGGGGAGCGAGTACGTGGCCCACGTGTGCTGATCAGGTGACTCGAACCAGCGAATGCGAATCCGTTTGCGAACGTTGCCTTCCTTATCCGTGACAGTCATGCCTTCGGGCAGATTCAGTTCTGGCCCTTTCATCACACATTCGATCGCGTTGAACAACGGATGCTGCTTTTGTGTTGCTAGTTTCAAGAAGTCCGCTGAGTACGGACCAAGCTCATCTATGGACGAGTTGATGACGTTAATCGCCGCGCGGTTCCAGCAGGCGTGAACGATTCTTAAACCATCCAGTTCCAGTGCGGCAGGCAACGTACGAAACCATTCCAGAGCGTGCAGCAGATCCTCCGCGGAGAATTGCTCTTGTGTCTGATGATGTTGCTTTCGGTTCTGTGAATTGTGTGGCCGGAGATACGTGTCCGGGGAATCCGGATCGAACGTATGATAGGCCAAGGCGTTGAATTCGTGATTTCCCATCACCGCCTGAGCAGCGTCTTCTTCCACCATCGCCCGTGCGACGCGGACCACATCGGGAATGTGCGGGCCACGGTCGATAAAGTCACCGCAGAAAATGACCTGTCGAGTCGGATGCCGAAAGCAGCCAGCCGATTCTGCGTATCCCAGTTTGGTCAGCAGTTCGACCAGTTCGTCGGCGTGGCCGTGAATGTCTCCGATGATATCGTACATGAATCCTGGATCATCCGTCACATTTGTGAGCCGACGGCGCTAGTCGCGGGCCTGGTCTTCGGGTTACGAAACAGACCAGAAACTGGCGTGGACCGGCCACAGCGTCCGTACTTCCGCTTTAGAACGGAGGATCTTCGTCAGATTCGAACGTCTCGCCGTACGGGGCGTCTTCCTTTGGCGCCTCGGCCTTTGGAGCGGCGCTGCTGCTGCTACCACCGCCGCTCAGCATTCGAAAACCTGTGGCTTCTGCACTTAAGAAGTACTTCACTTCGCTTTGTTCGTCACGTTGCCATTTGCGCCCAGACAAACGGTACGACACTTCGACCTCACTGCCCACAGTCATCTGATCTGCTTCGTCGCAGGAATCCTGAACGAATTCAATCGGCAGATAATTGGTGAAGCGACCGTTTTCCTGTTCAATCACGATCAGACGTTTGCGAAATCCCTTCTGTCCGTACGTTTTCGTTTCTTCAATGAAGTGAACTTTGCCTTCGATTTTTCCGGTGCTCATTGCTTCTGCCGTTGTGTGTAATTCGATTTTGATGATTCCAGCTGCGGTCATCTTAAAGAGAAAAAACGGCTCTCACAAGTTGCCGCGAACTTTAAGACGTTTTTCGCCACGGTCGCTCGGTGGCAGCCCTGACGGCTTTTGCGAATGACACGGAGCCCCTTAACGATTTCCCAATCCGATTCATCGGTGTGAGTTTCTCAGCATCACGCGAGAACTGCGAATCCACTCCTGGTCTCAGCCGTTTTACGGGGGTAAACTGTGTCGCCCGGTTCGTATTCCGTTTCGCTAACTCTGCTCAGGTAGCTCAATGTCTCGTTTTTCTGGAATTATTCCGCCTGTTGTGACGCCACTGGTGAAAATTGATCAGCTGGACGTGGATGCCGTCGATCGCATTGTTGAGCACCTTATCGACGGCGGTGTGAACGGGCTGTTTGTACTGGGCACAACGGGTGAAGGCCCGTCGCTGACGTACCAGATTCGCTATGAAATGGTCGAACGTGCGTGTGAGGCGGCCGCCGGGCGCGTTCCGGTGCTGGTTGGGGTAACGGACACGTCGCTGGTCGAATCGATTCATCTTGCTGAACACGCAGCCAGGTCCGGAGCCTCAGCGATTGTTGCTGCCGCGCCGTATTACTTCGCCACAAATCAGACTGGTGTTCTTAATTGGTTCCGACAATTGGCGACGGCTTCACCCCTGCCTTTGATGCTGTACAACATGCCTGGTTGTGTGGAGATTCACCTGGATCTGGAAACGGTCGCGAAACTGTCTGAGCATCCGAACATTGTTGGCGTCAAAGACAGCAGTGGCGATCTGGATTACTTTCGTTTGCTGTGTCAGAAGTTTGCAGACGACGATGATTTTGCCGTCTTCATGGGGCCGGAAGAATTAATCCCCGAAGCTGTCGCTGCTGGTGCTGATGGCGGAGTCTGTGGCGGTGGCAACCTGCTGCCCCACGTGTACGTGAACCTGTTCAACGCGGCGAAGAACGGCAATGCAGGCGAAATTTCTCGATTGCGAACCGTTGTGGACGCAGTCTTCCGTCACATTTACAGAGATCCCGCTGGTCAGATGAATCTCATCCCCGCTTTAAAGCTGGCTCTGCAACATTGCGGACTTTGTTCACGATGTATCGCACCGCCATTACCCGAAGTTGCGGCTGATCATGAACGTCAGGTGCTGGACGGGTTGCAGGCCGTGTTGCAACTCGCAGAGTCACCGTTAACGACGTTGCCGATCACGTAAGCATCGCAAAACAATAACCGTCGTATCGGCGGCATCCAATGCCATTAAGGGGCCGTCTTGGGGGCAGTGTCAATTTGCCGACACGTACATCAAGTTACGACGCTTTACGTTCGAACGATTTCACCAGTCCAACGACGTGTGACTTGACCACCACATCGTCGAGTGAGACGTTCTCAACTTCATCAGGTATGTGCCGGATCGGCGGCAAATTTTCACGTGAAGAATGCGAAGAAGCAGTCCGGCAAACAGGACCGACGGCAGCTCAGCAGAGCAAAACGACGACCACGCCCTCGGTCGCCAAACACTCACCAGGTGGGACCATTTTCCGCGCCGATCTCCAAGCGGTTTTCGCCCTCAAATCTCGGCGTTTTTGAGGCCGGATTTGTCGACCGTCACAGGCTGCAAAGGTGGTCCCATGAGGGGCCGACTGATGGTGCGATGCGGTCGCCCTTTGGCATCACGAGCGGCGAAACAGGCCACGTAAATTCGCAAAAACGTACTTGTTTCAACCAATGCGCCAGCCGCAACACCGCACAACTGCGGCAAGTCAAACGGCATTCAAGCTGTTGCCGTTAAACGGTTTGATACGTTTAACCAATGAAAACGCAGGGCCCCGAAAATGGCCGCAATCGAGCTTCTCAGACCAGGCGACGGTTCACAACGCTGCAGATCACGGCGGTTGCCACTGGTTGTCAATGATGCCTTCCCGCAAAGGAGACTGGGATTGGCAGCGATCGTCCAGCGACACTTGTTGGTGCTGGATTTTCTCCGTGCAAAAATTGCTCCACACTCACCCCGGTCCCCACGTGCGTCCGCTGCCGGGCCGTCCCGGTCCCGGCTACCAGTCGCCCAGCTCCTGGGAGAGTTCGCACCATTTTTCTTCGGACTCGCTGAGTTCCTGTTGAATGCTGGCGATTTGGTTGTGGAGGGCGAGAGACTTTTTGGCGTCGGAAGTCGTAAGCATTTCTGCGCTGAGCTCTTTGCGCTGGTTGTCCAGACGGGCGATCGTTTTTTCCAGATTTCGCAACTGCTTGCGAGCGTTGTGATGGTCTTTGCCGGACAGTTCGGTTTTGGCTTTGGAACTGCCAATCTTGGCAGCGGGAGGCGGTGCCAATTTGTTGCCAGTGCGTTCTCGCTCGCCCTCTTCCACTTCCTTGTTGACCGAATAAACGTAGGCGTCGTAATCGCCGTTGTAGTTACGAGCTCGACCATTTTTCACTTCGATCACATTTGTCGCGATGCGTTTGACGAAGTGGCGATCATGGCTTGTGAACAGAACGGTTCCCTTGTATTTCAGCAGGGCTGACGCGAGGGCTTCAACGGTTTCGACGTCGAGATGGTTGCCTGGTTCGTCGAGGATCAGGATGTTGTAGTCGCCAAGCAGCAGGCCAGCCATGCACAGGCGAGCTCGTTCGCCCCCGGATAACACCTTGATCGGCTTTTGCACGTGAGCTCCGCGAAACAGCAACGCCCCGGCGACTCCCAGACAGTCCTGCGTTGTGACACCGGGCATCGAGTTGTACTCAAGGTACTCCAGCACCGTTTGGTCCTGCGGCAGCGTGCTGTAAACGTGCTGAGCGTAGGTCCCGATCTTACAGCCGAAGCCCCACTTCACTTTCCCCTGCATCGGTTTCAGCGAATCGACCAGCGTGCGCAGAAAGGTCGTTTTGCCCTGGCCGTTATCGCCCACAATCGCTGCGCGCTGTTGGTGTTCAACTTCGACACTGATGTCGCTGGCAACGGTATGATCGGCATAGCCAATCGCCAGATCCATGCACAGGACTGCCGGTCCCTGCCGCGGTTCAACGACTGGTGCTTTGATGGAAGCTGTTGGCAGGTCGACTTCGATTTCCTTGGTCTGCAGACGGTCGAGCTGCTTTTGCTTTGAACGAGCCTGGCTGGCTGAGGTCGCTCGAGCTTTGTTCTTGTCGATAAACTTCTGAAGTTGCTTTTGCTTCGAAAGTACCGCGGCGTTGGTACGTTCGTCCCGGATTTTGTCTTCTTCGATTTTCTCCAGGTACGGGCCGACTTTGCCGTTGTACAGGGTAAGTTTGCCCTTGTTGAGGTCGAGCGTCTGATCGCAGGTCGCGGTCAGGAATGCTCGATCATGCGACACGATCAGACATGACGCGGTAAAGTTGACCAGGAAGTGTTCGAGCAGAATCTGGGTTCGCAGGTCCAGAAAGTTCGTGGGTTCGTCCAGCATCAGCAGGTTCGGTTCGTGCAGCAGCAGAGCTGCCAGCTTGACGCGAGTTTGCCATCCGCCTGACAGGTCGTTGACGGGACCGTTCAGGTAGTCCCCTTTGAGTTCGAACTCGCCCGCGACTTCGCCGCACTTCCAGTCCGGCTGCTCGCTGTCACGCATCAGAAAGTCGAGTGCTGATTCGCCTGCGTGGAATGGATCGTGCTGGCGGAGGTAGCCGACCTTCAGGTGAGATCCTCGGACAATTTCGCCGCTGTCGAGTTCCTCTTCGCCCAGCAGAATGCGCAGCAACGTGGACTTACCGGCTCCATTGCGACCGATGAATCCGATTTTCGTGCCATCGTGAATGGTGGCGCTGGCGCCATCCAGCAAGGCCTGGTCGCCATAACTTTTGACGCCATCAAGAATTTGTAGAAGAACGGCCATGGTGTTTGTGTTGAGTTTTTGCGTTAGCGGATTGTGATGTTGGTCGCTGCCCGCTCCGCGATTAAGGCGATGTGGGACTGTGGACGACCGTTGTCGGTGATCGTGGTCTTGTGTTAGTGGCTGCGGAAGGGAAGCGGTTCGCAACACCGTTAGGCTACCACTGCCGAATTTCCAGTTGCAGATCGACGCCGAACTTTTCCGCAACCGCGGCTTTCACTTTGTCGACCAGCGACTGCACTTCGCCACTGCAGGCGCCTGGTTCCGTGACAACAAAGTTGGCGTGGCGATCACTGATCCGAGCTTTACCGACGGACAGATCCTTCAGACCGCATTGTTCGATCAATGCTCCAGCGCTTAGACCACGTGGATTCCGGAAGATACAACCGGCTGACTGATCAGCCATGGGCTGTGTCGCCCGCTTCATGATCCAGATTTTCTTCATGCGAGTTGTCAGATCATTAGACTCGTCGGGACGTAGCTCCAACGTCACCGACAGGACAACAAGGTCAGTGATGCTGCTGGTGCGGTACGCGAATGTGAGTTCATCGTTCCTGCGTTCGACAACTTCGCCAGTGTGAGTCATCACTTCGACGCTGCGAACGAACTCGCCAATGTCGCCATGACGGCCGCCGGAATTTCCCGCAACGGCCGCACCAATCGTGCCCGGAATGCCAACCAGGTTTTCCAGGCCGGCAAGATTCGCTCGCACAGACTCAGAAACCACATGCGAAAGCAACGCGCCGCCCTCAGCAGCGACTATATTGCCGTTCACGGTGACTTTGTTCAGTAGCGGATCGGCCAGCTTAATGACTGCTCCTGAGACGCCAGCATCGGCGACGAGCAGGTTCGAGCCGCCGCCAAGCACTTTCACAGGCACACTATTGGCGACGCAGCATCGCACCAACGCCACCAACTGATCACGTGATGTCGGTGTGTAGAAGCGTTCTGCCTTGCCGCCGATTTTTAGCCAGGTGTGTGCAGCCAGATTTTCGTCAAGCGACAGAATGTCGCTGAAGTCGTCGAGTGAGTTGGTCATAAATTAAGTTCGTCCTGCCGGCGCCCATGGTCAGAATAATATCAGTGGGTCTGCCGGAATGGTCTATTCTGGAAACAATCTGGTCAAGGTTGGCAAACAGGAAAGCTTTGGCACCGCGATTGTTCAGTTCCTTGACCAATCTACCGCTGGTGCGGCAGCATTCCAGATGAGTCACGTTTTCTCGGGCCGGAAAGGCCGGAAGTAGCAGAATTTCGTCGGCCAGGAGAAGCGAATTCACAAACTCGGGAAACAACGCGGCCGTGCGAATGATCTGATGTGGCTCAAAAGCAGCGATAATTCGCCGATCAGGGTACGCTTCACGAGCCGTCCGGAGGGTCGCCCGGATGGCCGTGGGATGATGAGCATAATCATCGACCAAAGTCATTCCGTTGTACTGTCCGCAAAGTTCAAATCGTCGGCGAATTCCTTGAAATGTGGCCAGAGCGACGCGGCATTCTTCAATCGAAATGCCTGCCTGAGTCGCCGCGACGATCGCCGCCGTGGCGTTCGCGACGTTGTGTCGGCCTGGAATTGCAAGCCGAATCGAATACTGCTGGTCGCCGTTGTGCAGCTGAAAATGCGTACCAAAACCGGCATGACGAATCTGCCTGGCAACCCAGTGGTTCGCTGATGACGGCACCTGCCCATGCTGTGGAGCTGCAGAACCGATTGTCAGCGGATCATCGTCGATCAGTTGGAATGTGGCGGTGGGGCGTCCAACGACCGAAGCCAACTGCCGACTTCGCTGGCAGTCTAAGTTAAAGACCACCGTCCCGTCTGTCGGCAGTTTTTCCACAAATGTTCGGAAAGCGGCGTCTTCAGACGGCTGATCAGGGAAGCAGTCAAAGTGGTCGCGTTCAATTCCCGTCAGAACCACAGTTGTTGGTGCGAAGTGATGGAAAGACCGGGAATACTCACAGCTTTCCAGGACTGACCAAACTACGGCGGCTGGTGCGTTGGTCGTCGCACCGCGGCCGGAGCAATCGAAGTTCGACTGATGGGCGCCGACAAAGAAGCCCGGTTGAACACCGGCGACTTCCAGGATCCACGCCAGCATTGCTGACGTTGTGCTTTTGCCGTGAGTCCCCGCGACACACATCTGACGACTGCCGGAAAAAACGTCCGCCAGGCACTCATGCAACGAGATGACCGGAATACCGGTCGCTAATACCTGCTGCAGCACTGGTTCATTCTGTGGAATGGCCGGGCTGGCCACACAGATATCAAACGACTGCGCTGCCCCTTCCTGATGTGACCACGGCAGAATTCGGATGTTTGGGTGTCGCTGTTCGGGAACGTCGACGTTTTTGTCGATTCCGGTGACTGTATGCCCCAGCGTGACCAGGATTTCTGCCAACGCCGTCATTCCTGCGCCGTTCCCGCCCAGCAGCAGGCAACGCTGACCGGCGACGTCCAACGTTAATGACTTCGTCCGTGAATGACGTGCTGCTGGCATCTTGTCGAGGCGGAGTTACTGTGAGGGGTGCGGCAATAACTGGCGGCCAGTGCCCGGCGGCGACAAGTCATTGTGATGGAAAGTTAATGCACCAAACAACTTACTGCAACATCAAGAGAGCGAACCAGGCCAGTCACTGTCTGGCATCGTCAATCTGTCGGATTTCCAGCTCTGGCCCCAATTTTGCTCGCGTTAAAACTATAGAGTCAGCAGGGATTGCTGAATTCCGTGTCTTTTCGCGTTTTTCTGGCTATCATAAACCGCTGCAAGGAACGTTGATTCAGGTGTTATCTTGATTTTTTGTCGTACAAAACAGATATGAATTAGCAGCAACATGAGAGACTTCTTAAAGAACGCACCATCGCTGGTCGTTTCACTGGTCGTCCACGTCATTGTGGTCGTGGTGATGCTATTGATCACGTTCGAGCTCAACGCGATCGGCCCGGACGTCACATTGGAATCCATCTTCACAGAAGACTTGCCCAAAGAACAGATGGAGCAGCAGCTGGAGCTGGAAACCAAGCCCGCGGAAACCATGAATGTGATTTCCGGAGGGACTCCCTCGACGGCTGTTGGTGCGGCAAGCACGGCGGCCTCTGTGCCCGTTGATGTTCAGCAGGCAAACGTTCTTAACGAAGCAGTCGTCGATGCTCCGCGCGTTGAAACGATGGTACTTAGCGACGAAGTCATGGCAGCTGACCTGGGTGAAGGAGAAATCACGGGCGACGTGGGTGCGATGGTCGAAGGTTACGGAGATGCCATGGGCATCATCACTCAGGAACTGGTTCGCATGATGCGACAGCAGAAAGTAACAGTCGTTTGGTTGTTTGACGAATCCGGTAGTATGGTGGACGACCGCAAGGAAATCCGTGAAAACTATCTGCGAGTCTACGATGAACTCGGCATCGCCGCGCAACAGGATAAAGAATTGAAACGCCGCGGAAGTGAACAGCTGCTTACCGTCGTCGCCAGTTACGGCAAGGGCGTTCATGTGCATACCGTGAACCCGTCCGCCGATGTTGAGCAGATCAAGGCAGCAATCGACAAGGTGCCCATCGACACAACAGGTGAAGAGAATATGTCGCAATCCATTGCGAAAGTCATTCGCGACAATCATAAGCCGCGGTCGAAGCGAAAACTGGCTGTGATTGTGGTGTCAGACGAATCCGGTGACGACGGCCTGTTCGTTGAAGAAGCGATTGTCGCTGCCAGAGAAGCCAAAGCCCCGATCTACGTGATGGGTCGCGAAAGCATGTTCGGCTATCCGTATGCACAACAACGCTGGCGATACGAGGACAAGGCAAAAGGCATCGACGAAACATTCTGGTTGCGAGTTCGGCGTGGCCCGGAAACAGCCTTCCCGGAATGTCTGCAGTGGGATGGCATTAGACCTCGCTGGGGTGGTCAGTCTGCCGGTTTCGGTCCTTACGAACAGGTCCGAATGGCTAAACAGTCTGGCGGGATCTTCTTTGTGCTGCCAGGTAATGAAGAAAATCTGGTCACGCGTGGTGAAAACGAAAAACGAAAGTACGACTTCCTCGCCATTCGAGAGTACACCCCGTTGCTGTTGGCTCGCCGTGACTATATTGCGGAACGAGATGTCAGTGATTTTCGACGTGATCTGTGGCGAGTCATCGCGACACTCAATCCAAATCAGAACAAACTGCTGTTCGAGTCCTTCAATACTGAATTGAATATCCAGGATGAACATTACCCGTTGCTGTTGGAAGACTTTAAGAAGGTGGCCGCTGTTCAGGCGGTTCGCGCCAACAATGCGATGAATCTTGTAAATACAGCGATCACAATTCTGGAAAATGTGAAGCCGCTGCGAGCCAAAGAAGCATCATCCCGCTGGCGCGCTGGCTTTGATCTGGCTCATGCTCAGTTGCACATCTTCCGGCTGCGTCTGTTTCAGTTCCTGTTGACGGTCGACCAGCACGCAAACAACATGCCGATGCCAGCGAAGGAGGACTCCAACGAATGGAACTTTTGGCGGAATCGTCAGCAGATCGTTCCCAACGAAGATCAGTTTAAGCGTCTGAAGACTTTCTTTAAGCTCACCATGGAAAGGGACGAATATCTGGCCATGGTGGCTGCAGAAGAAACGAAGTCTCTCGAATTGCTGGAGACCGTGAAGAAAGAACATCCTGGTACACCGTGGGCTCGGCGAGCCGAACGGGAACAGCAGGAGGGCTTTGGCTTCCGAGTGGGAGACCGTCTTTGGGATCCCAAAGACGTGCGGCGCACGATCAAGTTGCCGAACTTGTAGAGGCGTCCATCGACTTGCGGTCGCAGTCGCCAGAGGGCGGATCTGCGTTGTCCGCGTTCTGGCGAACACATCACAATCTCATCACTTACCAACCGCCTCACTTCGTTTTCTGCTGAAGCCCGGCAGGCGCTTCGGCTCAGAACGGCACGTCGCCATCATACGGTGGCTCGTTGCCAAACGGACCACCGAATGGCTCATCCTCGTCGTC
>CALFOL010000365.1 GCA_937919915.1 uncultured Planctomycetaceae bacterium | reverse complement strand
TCTGATCGCTTCGCTGGATGCAGCAGTGTACGAAACTCCGACGCAGCTGACGGAGCCCGACGTCGTCAATGCCAGCGTGTCTATTGATTGCGATGAAGTCCTGATCGCGCCGCAGACGGGATTTATTGGCGAATTCACGGTCAGGTTGACGGCCGACGATGGCATCGCATCAGCCACCACACAATTCACTGTCGCAGTAACCAACGTGTCTCCGGTTTTGGCGACGCTGGGTAATCTGGTGATTGATAACGCGGTTGGAACATTGTCGGTAGAACTCGCCGCCAGCGACGCTGACGGAGACGTACTTGTCTACGGTGCGGAACTGATCAACAGCGTTATCGGGGAACTGGACGCGACGCTCGATCTGCAGGCCACGAACGACTTTCACACCAACTGGGGCGGCCACAATGAAAAATGGTTGCGGAGTAATTCGGGACACTGGTGCTTCATTCTGCCCAACGGTGAATTCCATCGCTGGACGGGTAACTTCAACGACAGTGAGTTGCTGACAACGCTGGACACAACCTTCTACGACAATCCCAATCTGATTGCAGAACCGCAGGCAATTTCGGTGGTGGTTTCCGTGAACGGGAGCCAGTTGCTCATAGACGCCGCAGACGACTTCGTGGGGACTCTGCAAGTGCGAGTGTCAGTGTCTGACGGTTGCGAGACGGTGACTCAGCTAATCAACGTTGCTGTAGGTCTCTAACAAGGATCCTCCGACAGCAGGTGCGGCAGGGCCGACGGCACCTGCTGTTTTCTCGTTCGTTGTCGCACTTCGAAAGCTAAGCATCATGAAACGTTTCCTGTCTGTTGTGTTGTGTCTGATTCTGACCTGCTCGTTGTCCGCCGCTGACACGCGAACATGGACTGGCAGGTGGAACAACCGTAAATACGGCACCAGTTGTCCGCTAAAATGTGTCGCAGTACTAACTCCGTCTGGTGGTTGGCAGGCTGTGTTTAATGGCACATTCAAGGGCGATCCGTTTGAATATCGCGTGGAATTCACTTCGAGAGCGAAATCCGGCCGCGAAGCACTGACCGGCACAGCAACGATCAGCGGCCATCCGTATCAGTGGCAGGGTTCGCTCGATGCTCGACAATTGAAAGGCAACTATAAGTCGACGAACGGCAACAACGGAACGTTCATGTTGCAGGAATCGAAAACCGGTGCTCGCCCGACACCTCCCACAATTTCTGAACCCGCCGGTGAAGCAAAATTCAAACCCGGCGACAATCTGTTATTCATCGGCAATAGTTTTATGGCCAGCGAAGGTGGTATCTTCAACTATCTTCAGAAGGCCGTTGGCGTCGGCACCGGAATGACTGTCCAAACGGACAGCATCATTGACAACGATCGCCCGTTGAGTGCGATGTTGACGGCGAAAGTTGGGCGTGCCATCGTGGCCGTCGAAGTTGATAGTGTGGTGATCACCAGCGGAGAGCTAACCACCATGCGAAAGTTCATCACCGAGATAGAGAAGGCAGGCAAACACCCCATCGTTTTCATGACATGGGAGCCGCGGCATCCTGGCAACAGAGGCACGGAGTCATACTACACAACCGCCACGAAAACCAGTGTGCGAAACATCCGTCGACTGCAGAAAGAAACCGGAGCGACCATCATCCCTGTTGCCGTGGTGTACCATGAGCTGACCACTCGACCGCCGCAGGGAATGCCTCGGCGAGATTTCCTGTGGCGGCCCGCCAATATTCATCAAAACGAACTCGGAACGATGGTCAATGCGTGGATGATGTACACAATCTTAACGGGCAAATCACCGGTCGGTGTCGACTTCGACATGCCGCCGTTCGTAGCAGGCGAAACATTACAAAGCGACCCTGATCTTAAACTGACCGCAGCACTGCGACTGGAACTGCAAACCCGCGTCTGGGAGGTCGCGAAAGCATGGAACGCCGGCCGGACGCATCTTGAATAGGGCGGTAGCGGGGACAACATCTTCCCGCTCGTTTTTCGCTGCCAAAATCACCGAATGCCAGCAACAATAACAAGTCTTGTGCGAAATGCGTCGCTCGAGAGTCTAATCCGAAGTCGCTGCCAGTGTGATCGTTGTTTTCCGGCGACGGAATCAGTCCTGTCAACTGTTGTTTCGCGGAGCCGTCCGATGCACAAAATTATGCTCACTTGCCTGTCTCTGGCATTGACGGGAAGCGTTGCACTCGCCCAAAACAATGGCGGACAGGGGCAAGGGCAAGGCGGGCAGTTTCCGGGCGGGATTTTGATCAATCCTGCTGGCGTCATTTCTGCGCCCCAGGCGACGCGAGTCAATCTTAAACTGGAACAGCAACGACTAAAGACCGTCGCCGCGGCACAGTTGCCTGGAGACATGACCAAGCCCAGTGAACTTCGGAAGGTATCGTTGTCCAAACTGGAAGCGGCGTGTCAAAAGGCCGTCGATGCGGGACGGGAAATCGGGCCGGATCTCCGATATCTTGCCGGCATCACTCAGTTGCAGTATCTGTTTGCATCGCCAGAGACGGGGGACCTGATCATAGCTGGCCCAGCAGAAGGGTTTTCTCCGATGGCGGACGGTCGCGTTGTCGGAATCGAATCGGGTCGCCCCGTTCTTACGCTGGATGACCTGCTGGTGATGCTGCGTCTGCGTTCCACCGCCATGCAGTTGGGGTGTTCGTTCGATCCGGATCCAGCTCGCCTGGCTCAGGCACAAGCATGGAACAAAGCGAACAACTCCCCGACAACTGCCAATATTGCACGACAGCGTTTCTTTCAAATGGCGGAAGTGCTTGGCAACTGGGATGTGACCGTCTTTGGGTTTCCTGCGTCCAGTCACGCAGCAGTCACTTCCGTGGAAGCAGACTTCCAAATGAAGTGTATCGCCTTGGGACTGCAGCAACCGCAGATTCGCGGATTCCAGAGCCACCTGCAAATGGCGGTCCCTGGCGAGAACACTATGCGACGCTGGTGGTTTGCTCCTCACTACAACGTGATTGAACGGTCAGCCGCGGGCGATGCGTTTCATCTTACCGGTCCTCGCCTGCAACTGATGGCTCAGGACGAACTCGTCGACGCAGAAGGCAACCGCTCGGCGGCCGCGTTCTCCGAAGTCAGCACGGAACGCTACACCAAACAGTTCAACAAACACATGCGGGCGCTGTGTCAGCAGGTTCCCGCGTTCGCGAGCATCCAGAATCTATTCGACCTTGCAATCGTGGAGGCGTTGATTCGACAACACGATCTGGGAGAATTAGTCTCGTGGAAACCAACCCTGTTTCTGGACAGCAGACGCCTGCCAATCCAGGAGTTCACAGTTCCTACTGACGTACCATCGCTGACCAACGTGAAGACCGTGAATCGTGGTTTGTTGATGGGACTGGTCGGCGGTGGCGTCACGATCATTCCGGACCGCGTGGTGGTTCGCACCAATGTTCTGCCGCCGGATCGGCTGCCGAAATTTCGACCTGCGACCGACGCGACGTGGTGGTGGTGGGACGAATAGGCCAACACATCCGGCAACAGGGATTTCAGTCGCGAGCAATCCACAGCGAGATCGGAGACGATGATGCGTCGTCCGCAGTTGGACACTCGCCGAGGCCTTGTCGGATCTGCGTCAGCTGCTCGTGAATGGCGTTACATGAGTCTACCAGTTGCACTTGCCAGTCTCTGAGAAGTTCACCATCCTGCAGCCAGTCTCGAAATTGTTCGTAGCAGAGATCGTTCTCTGTGTGTTGCGCATGAGATGTTCCTGAAACCAATGCAGAGGCGAGCATGAGTGAGGCCTGGTAGGGATGAGGATATATGGTTGTCTCGTTGGCACAGAATCGCGAGATTCGCAGCGCAACGTTCGGTAGCAGTCGTGGAGTTCAGTCTGAGTGATGACAGCCG
>CALFOL010000364.1 GCA_937919915.1 uncultured Planctomycetaceae bacterium | reverse complement strand
CATCGCAGCGAACCTGAGCAATAGTCGTTGATTGACTGGTAGATTGACTTCGCAACCGTCATCATTCGCGGCAGTTCGACCTGCAACACTCCATTGGCCCTGCAAGACGGTTCTATGTCTCAACGCTTCGATCGTAGTGTTCTGTGTTTTATCGCGGCGCTGATCAGCATCAGCCCGCTTCGGGCCGCCGATCGCCCGAATGTTGTCTGGCTTGTTTCCGAAGACAACTCGATCCACTTCCTGAAACATTTCGATGCACATGGCGCTCCTGCGCCACGAATCGAAGCCCTTGCCAATCACGGGGTGACATACGATCACGCGTTTTCCAACGCTCCCGTCTGCAGCGTTGCTCGCACCACGCTTGCGACCGGTTGTTATGGCCCGCGAATCGGCACGCAATTCCATCGTAAATCAGTCACAGTGCCGCTGCCCGATGACGTGGAAATGTTCCCTGAATACCTCCGGCAGGCCGGCTACTACACCGCCAACAATAACAAGACCGACTACAACGCCCACCCCGGAAAAGGCGTGTGGGACGATTCGTCAAAGAAAGCGACCTGGCGTCATCGTAAGGAGGATCAGCCGTTTTTCTACATGCAGAGTTTTTCCGTCTGCCACGAAGGCTCGCTGCACTTTACGGACAAGGTCATGCAACAGGAAAAGACGAAGACGGATCCCGAAGCGGTCTTCGTCGCTCCCTATCACCCTCAGACACCAACCTTCAAATACACGTATGCTCGCTATCATGATCGTATCATGGAGATGGATCAGCAGATTGGTGGCGTTGTGGATCAACTGACGAAAGATGGCCTGCTGGAAGACACCTTTATCTTCTATTTTGGAGATCACGGCGGAGTACTTCCGCGAGGAAAAGGATACGCGTACGAGAGCGGTCTGCATGTTCCGCTGGTTGTCAGAATTCCTGATCGGTGGAAGCACCTGGTCGATGCCGATATGGGATCTCACCAGACTGGCTTCGTAAGCTTTATCGACTTCGGCCCAACGGTGCTGAATCTTGCAGGAGTTAAAATGCCTTCCGGCGTTGATGGCGTGCCATTTCTTGGAAATGGCGTCGATCAAAAGGAAGTGGAAACGCGTGATGAGTGCTTCGGCTATGCGGATCGTTTTGACGAAAAGTACGACGTTGTCAGGACGCTTCGGAAGGGCCGGTTCGAATACATCCGAAACTACCAACCGTTCAACTTCGATGGCCTGCAGAACAACTACCGCTACAAGATGCTCGCCTATCAGGAATGGCGAACTCTTTACAAAGCGGGCAGGTTGAACGAAACACAACGGCAGTTCTTTGAGACTCGCCCGGCAGAACAATTGTTCGATGTGGAGGCTGATCCACACGAAACCAGGAACCTGGCAACAGATCCCGCGTACGCGAAAACGCTTCAGGACATGCGACAGCGTCTGGCAGAAAAAGTGAAGAGTCTCCCGGATCTCAGCCTGTTCCCGGAAAGTGTTCTGGCCGACCAGGCGTTTCAGAATCCAGTGAAGTTTGGACAGGTCCACAAACAGCAAATCGCCGCGCTGGTTGACGTCGCAGATTTGATGCTGCGGAAGTTTCCGGAAGCCATGCCCGGAATCCGGACGGCATTGGCGTCAGCTGATCCCGCGACACGCTACTGGGGGCTGATTGTCTGCAGTGCGTTTGGCGAACAGGCGGCTGGCTTTACTTTGACGGCGAAAGAACTCGCCGCGAAAGACGACAATGTGCTGGTTCGTGTCCGTGCGGCAGAGTTTCTGGGACTGATCAAAGCGGCGGATCCGGCTGAGGTGATGTCGGATGCGTTGCAGAAAACGGAATCGGGAATCGAAGCCGGTTTGATCCTGAATTCGCTAACGCTTTTGCGAGACGGAGAATCCGGTTACGATTTTGCGATACCACACGACCGACTGCATTCACTGTTCCCTAAAAACGATGTTGTTCAACGACGACTGGAATACCTGGGAATCGTGCCGAAGTAACGTAAATCATCTCGACTGGAACCGGCCCGTTCACAGCATTCGGAAAGGGCCTTTCACCGCCCGTAACTCAACTCCGCGAATGCATTCCCTCGACTTCTTATTTCAACTGGAATGACCACATGAAGTTCTCTGTACAATGTTGCTTGTTGTTCGTTATCACGGCGACTGTTTCACACGCTGCTGACCGACTGGTCTTCGAGGCAAAGGGAAGCAACGACACCGCGAAGCACATCGTCCTCGTGTCTGGCGACGAAGAATATCGCACAGAAGAATCCATGCCGATGCTGGGAAAGATTCTGAGCCAGAAGCATGGATTCAAATGCACAGTCCTGTTTGCATTGGGCGCAGATGGTGCGGAATACATCGATTCGAATAACTCGTCCGGCATCCGTGGTTTCGATGCATTGGAAACCGCTGACCTGATGATCATCGGAACGCGATTCCGTAAACCGTCTGCTGAAGACGCCGCCTATGTGACTAAATTCCTGAACGCTGGCAAGCCGGTAATCGGTATCAGAACTGCAACTCATGCGTTCAACGGAGACGGCGACTTCGGTGGCATTAGTTACGGGGAATTCGGCCGCAAGATCCTTGGCGAACAATGGGTGAATCATCATGGCGGTCACAAGTCCCAAGGCGCGCTGAGTGTGATCGAAGAGGCTCACGCAAAGCATCCGTTGTTGAACAGCGTGTCAAGAATCTTCGCTCCCAGCGATGTTTACGGAGTCATCCACTTGACTGATGACGATCAGATTTTGATGCGAGCCGCAGTCACTGAGACGCTGGATCCGGAATCACAGCCCATCGAAGGCGACAAGAACAACCCAATGCAGCCGTTCGTATGGGTTCATACTTACACCTGCCCGCAAGGCATTGGTGAAGGAAAATCCGTTTGCACAACCGCTGGTGCGTCAGTTGACTTCGTGAATGAAGACCTGCGTCGACTGATTGTCAACGCGGCCTATTACCTGACCGGACAGGACGTGCCCGCCAGAGCTGATGTCGATTACGTCGACCCGTTCTATCCCAGCTTCTACGGCTTCATTAACGAGAAAGGCTACTGGCAAAACGCAAACCTGAAGCCGGATGACTTTGCTCTTGGGAAGTCGCCACAGATTCCAGACCCGAAGGGTAGTCCGGTGTGGAACTTTCGTCCGGTGCCACCCGTTAAGGAATAGTGAGATTTTTAAGCACAGCAAAGCGGGTGGTGAGGTTCAATCTGCGGGAGTACCGTTCACCTGAATCTGCTTTCGGATTTGTTCCGCTAGCCAGCTGATCGGAGACGTCACGAATTCCGCTGCAGCGTTTGCTGCCGTTTGGCCCGGCTCAGTGACGATCAGTTGATAAACGTCAACCTGCGTGTCGTCATCTGAAAACGCCAGCTGCAACCGAAACTGATTCAAGGGCAACCGCGACACCGCATCTGCTGTCACGTACTGCCGTTGAATCACAACCAGCTGCACGCCATCTGCGGCGAATTGTTGCAGGACAGAGTCAGTAATTCCGGACAGGTTAAAACTGTCTCGCAACGTAAAGTACTGTTCCGGAAAATACCCGGAGTACCCATTCAGCATTGGTGCCCCGTGCAGAGTGCCGAAGTACATCCAGCGTGTGGTGACATCAAAGTCAGCTACGCTCCCCGTGGCGGCAAACGGTAAACAGACAATAGAGGCTTCGCGGCGAATCTCCTGCTTCACAAACGACGTCCAGGCACGATGCCGCTCACGATTCGGCACGCCAGCCAGCACGGGATTGGGCGGTGGCAACTCCGACACACACACCAAAGCCATCACCACGATCACGGCATGAGCAACGATCGGTTTGCGGAAACGAACTCTGAGTCGCATTGAGATTTCGTTCAGCCCGACGGCAGCAAAGACAATGATGACCATCTGTGTCAGGTAGGCAAACCGGAAGACATTGCGAACCTGCTGCAGTCCGGGAACGATTTCGGCCAGCGTCCACCACGGTTCGTAAGTGCCGACACGAAAGTGCGGCCCGAGCGCCAGAATTGCTGACATCAGTAACATCAACAGGAAGAAAACAGCCCAACGGCGTTTTCGTCTTCTGAACAAGCCGGCCGCAATCCCGATTGCTGCCAGGAACAGTTTTGCCCAGCCTGGATGCAATCGATAGCCTTCGCCATCCGGTACTTTGCCGACCAGAGCTTCTTTCGGCAGCCGCAGCAGATCCTTCGGTTCCGCCGAAAGGTTGGTCACCAGTTTTTGAGTGCGTTCGAATTTGTATGTCGCCATGATCGACCGCATCGGCAGTGCAAGTGCCCCAACTGCGATCCCCGCCAGCAGAATGGCGATCACGCTCTGCCTCCACGCAACAATCACACGTCTCCATGGCAGCGTTAACAATAGAGCAGGAAGCAGCACAATGATCATAAACAACCCATGGTGCACACTCATCATAAAGCAGGCGGCACATGCCGCGGCCGCGACGACGGCTGAACGATAAGTCGGACATCGACAGTGCTGCCATGCAGCGTCCCACGTCCACAGGATTCCCCACACAGGAATCAGCTGCAGCACATCCAGCTGACGAAGCCCCAGCGGCAGCCAGACCATCATGGCTCCGGCGGCCAGGCAGCCAGGCCAGCCAACCCGCAACCGTCTGCACAGCTTTGCCGCGAAGAAACCATTAAGGACCAGCGACAAAACAAGGTAAGCCTTATACGCCACGATCAGAGATCCCGTCGCCCAATAGACCGGTGCCACCAGCAACGTCATCGGCTGCGGCTCAGAAAAGGCAAATGCCCCTGTCGCCGGATGAAAGATCGGAGCATCCCAGTATCCGACAAATCCGTGAGTGGCTCGGTCAATGTTCCACCAGATGGTCCAGGCATTGAACAGAGGAACCGTCACAACATTCGTCGGCCCGGTCGGCAGCGTTGAGTGCAATTGACCCAGTGATGGATAAATCGCAGCAGCGGCCATCGCAAAAAACAACGCCACGATACAAAGCCAGCGTCTGGTTGTTCGGGGAAAGGAAATTCCGAATCGGGGCATCAGAAATTGACCGGCTGCCGGCAGCTTCGAAGTGACAATGAATGCAAACGTTCAGAAGAAGAACACGTGTTCAGAAGGTAAGAAGATAGTTGAAAAACTCACCTCGAAATAGCGTGCCCTCGAAACAACGGAAACCCGTTCCCGCCGTGGTGTGGGGCGAGCCCCGTCGGCTGATAACGGGAACCCGACCTTAAGGTATTTGACAATGCTGATAGTCAACGTAGCACAAACGCCCCACTTGTGGTTCCCGATTATCTTTTCCTGCCCCACAAAGAGCAGCCGTCAACGGCCTATTCGACGAACCTGTGAACATGATCCAGAGCAAGCGAGACGCTCGCTCTACTGAGCACTTTTCATATCGGGCCTCAGTTTCACCGCTTCCCGCAGATACACGTGGACGATATCCGCTGGCTTCCGCTCGCTGTTCACATGCAGCAGGATTCGAATGCACAGCGGCATCGCACCCGCTACCGGAATCTCAGCGGCACAAAGCAACGGCACCGTTGTCATCCCAATATGTCGAGCCGCCTCTGCCGGAAAACAGGACACCAGATCCGGGGTCGTGGTGAAAATGGCGGAGATCACGTCGTCGAAATCGGTGATCCCATTTCGGCCCAGAATTTCCTCGATCAGCTCCCGAGTCGCGTCCCGGATCTTTTCTGGATCATCGGCGTCGACGGAAATCGCTCCTCGAACCCCACGCACTGGCATCGGAAATCACTCCCATATCTCGGAAATCGTGGTGAAGAATCACCCCTATCTGCAGAGAAAACCACTCACAGCAAGATAAGGAACGTAACGCCGGCGCGGCGATCAACCCGACATTTTGGCGAACCGAGACCTCCTGACAAGCGATCTTTGTTAAGGAGGGTGAAAATCTCGTAATGGCAAGCGTTTTCTCTCGATTATGGACAGATCGCAAACTGCTTGAAGTTTCCCCAAACCGCTGCTACCTTTCCGGCTCGCATGGCACCTCATCAGCCGCACAGGTTGCGCGCTGGTGGCGGTCTCACCGTCTTTCGACACCCCGACCTGCTGAATTCTCATAGGTTGGGCATCTACCGCGTCCCATTTCTTCTAATGGACGCCAAACTCAGTCGTGATCTTCACGGCACACACCTCACGAGGTCTAACTCAAAATGGCAGACAAGTACGTTTACACGTTCGGTGACGGCAAAGCAGACGGCGACACAACTCAAAAAGAACTGCTCGGCGGCAAAGGGGCCAACCTGGCAGAAATGAGCCGCATTGGTCTGCCGGTTCCAGCCGGTTTCACCATCACCACCGAAGTCTGTACTTATTTCTACGACAACGATCGCACCTATCCAGCAGAACTGAAAGATCAGGTTCTGGCCGCTATCGCTGATGCCGAAGCCTGTATGGGCAAGAAATACGGCGATCCAGCCAACCCACTGCTGCTGAGCTGCCGGTCTGGTGCTCGCGAATCGATGCCCGGAATGATGGACACCGTGCTGAACATCGGCATCAACGAAGAAGTCGTGCAGGCTCTTATCAAGCAGTCCGGCAATGAGCACTTTGCATGGGACAGCTACCGTCGTCTGATTCAGATGTACGGCGGCGTTGTCCTGAGCCTGAAGCCGGAAAACAAAAACCAGGAAGACCACTTCGAAGAAATCCTCGATGCCGCTCGTGAAAAAGAAGGCGTTGAGCACGAATCGGGACTCAGCGTCGCAGCGATCAAGCAGATCGTTGTCGACTTCAAGGGCGTCATCAAAAAGCACGCCGGCATCGACTTCCCGGAAGATCCGATGGAACAACTCTGGGGCTGCATCGGCGCCGTCTTCAGCAGCTGGGGCAACGACCGAGCTCAGGTTTACCGTCGTCAGTACGGCATTCCTCACTCATGGGGTACAGCTACCAACGTTCAGGCGATGGTCTTCGGTAACCTCGGCGACGACTGCGCCACCGGCGTTGGTCTGACTCGCAACTGCTCAATCGGTACCCCCGGCTTCTGCGGCGACTACCTGATCAACGCCCAGGGTGAAGACGTTGTTGCTGGTACGCGAACTCCAAAACGTATCGAAGAAACTCTGGAAAAAGACAAGCCAGAAGCCTTCGGACAGCTGACCAACATCGGCAAGACTCTGGAACAGCACTATAAAGAAGTTCAGGACATCGAGTTCACTGTTGAACGCGGTAAGGTCTGGATGCTTCAGACTCGTAACGCCAAGCGAACAGGTTTCGCCGCCGTACGAATCGCCGTCGACCTGGTCAACGAAGGCCTCATTGATGTCAAGACGGCTCTGCAGAAGCGACGCATTCCTGCCGACGACTTGAACCAGTTGCTGCAGCCGATCTTCAACCCAACCGCTAAGGCTCAGGCTGAAAAAGACAATCGACTGCTGGCCAAGGGCATCAACGCCGGTCCAGGTGCTGCGACCGGCCAAATCGTGTTCCATGCTTCTGACGCGGAAGAAATGTACAACGCGGACAACAGCAAGCAGCAGATTCTGGTCCGTAAGGAAACCAGCCCGGAAGACCTGCGAGGCATGAAGGTTGCCAACGGTATTCTGACGGCCTTCGGTGGAGCGTCCTCTCACGCAGCATTGGTGTCTCGCCAGATGGGCAAGACCTGCGTTTGCGGTTGCGACAGCCTGAACATCGACTACGAAGCCGGCACGGTGACCGTTGCTGGTCAGGTGCTGAAAGGCGGCGACTGGATTTCAGTCGACGGTTTCACTGGCGAAGTCTTCGCCGGCAAGATCGAAACCAGTCCTTCAGAAGTCATGGAAGTCATGACTGGCAACCTGAAACCTGAAGAATCAGAAGTGTATCAACGCTACGCTCAGCTGATGACATGGGCCGACGAACACCGAACTCTGAACGTTCGAGCCAACACGGAATCTCACGATGCAGAGATCTCTCTGCAGTTGGGTGCCGAAGGTGTTGGTCTGTGTCGAACAGAACACATGTTCTTCGATCACCTCGACGAAATGCGTGAGATGATCTTCTCAACAACAAAGGTCGATCGCGAAAAGGCATTGGCCAAGCTGATCACCTTCCAGCGAGACGACTTTACTCACCTGTTCAAGGTGATGGCTGGCAAAGCAGTCACGATCCGACTGTTGGACCCACCGCTGCATGAGTTCCTGTCAGAGCACCACATGCACGAAGATCCGACTCTGGCCGGCAAGCTGGCGAAAACATTCGGTGTAACGGAAGACGACGTCAAACGACGCGTTGCTGAGCTGGTGGAATCCAACCCAATGCTCGGTCACCGTGGTTGTCGTCTGGGAATCGTGTATCCGGAAATCACAGCTATGCAGGCTCGAGCGATCCTCGAAGCTGCCTGTGCGTGCAAGAAGGAAGGCATCGAAGTTCTGCCTGAGATCATGATTCCTCTGGCTGGTTATAAAGCGGAAGTCGACAACCAGACAGCCGTCATCAAAGCAACAGCCGCCAAGGTCTTCGACGAACAGGGTATCTCTGTGGAATACATGACTGGCACGATGATCGAAATCCCACGAGCCGCTTTGACAGCTGGTGAGATCGCAGAAACCGCCGAGTTCTTCAGCTTCGGTACGAACGACCTGACTCAAACAGGTCTGGGTATCAGCCGAGACGACTACAAGGGCTTCATCGGTTACTACACCGAGAACGACATCATGCCAGCCGACCCGTTTCAAACGATCGACCAGATCGGAATCGGCCGCCTGATGAAGACAGCCGTCACGGACGGTCGAGGAACTCGCAAGGACCTGAAGATCGGTATCTGCGGCGAGCACGGCGGCGATCCCAAGTCCGTCTACTTCTGCCACGAAATCGGCCTGAACTACGTAAGCTGTTCACCACGCCGAATCCCAATCGCAAGGTTAGCCGCAGCCCAGGCTGCCGTCGAAGCCGGTTAGCCGGGACGCCCCGGCTGGCGATGGCGTGGTACGACGGGAGACTGCGTAGCACGCCGAACCGCCGAGCGAGTTGAATGAGAAACAGAAAAGGGCAAGGTGCAAACCTTGCCCTTTTTTATTGGGCGGACTTTGGAACCACGAAAGAAACGAAATACACGAAAGAAGACAACGCACAGCAATTCAGTTGCCCCGTCGTCTTTCAACGTCGGCCCTCAAATCCACACTCGTCCTTCACGGACTTCCTTCTGCGATTCCTTTCGTGTATTTCGTTTCTTTCGTGGTTGAAGAAAGTCATCGCAACAACACAGATGCAAAGGAGATGCCCATGCCAGATCTAATCCTCAAAGATGAGTGTTACAAGATCATGGGAGCCTGTTTCGAGGTCTACAAAGAGAAAGGCAACAGCTTCCTCGAAGCTGTCTATCAGGAATGCCTCGAACTCGAATGTGGCTTCCAATCAATTCCCTACGTCTCTCAACCAGAACTGAAGCTGACCTACAAAGGCGATCCGTTTGGAGATCGGCTTGCAAATCGGACCCACTTCGGGAGAGAA
>CALFOL010000363.1 GCA_937919915.1 uncultured Planctomycetaceae bacterium | reverse complement strand
ACCTGAATCACGGGGTGGTCATTCATTATGTGCGATTATTTGTGAGCGGGTGCTTGCGATCACCTACAGTTGAACAGGTTTAGCATGATTCAGGTTCGGTCCCTTTTTCCTTCTGCATCGTCAGCTGTGATTCTGCGCGTGGTGCTATCGCTGCTGCCACTGTGTGTTTCAACGCAACTGTTCGCTGAACCGCCATCGCGTCCGAACGTTGTGCTGATCCTTGCGGACGACCTTGGCTACGGTGACCTTTCGTGCTACGGCCAGAAAAAAGTGCAGACGCCGCACATCGATCGACTGGCCAATGAAGGTTTGCAATTCACTGGGCACTATTCCGGCAATACGGTGTGCAGCCCGTCGCGAGCAGTCCTGATGACCGGTCAGCATTCCGGTCACATCTATCTGCGTGGTAATGTCTCAGGAGAACAAAACGCGGCGCTGGATCCGGCCCTCGTTGTGCTGCCGGAAGTGTTTAAAGCCGCGGGTTATGCCACCGGAGCTTACGGCAAGTGGGGACTTGGCCAGACGAATGTTGCCGGGAATTCGAACCCGTTGACTCACGGCTTCGACGAATTCTTCGGCTGGAAAAGCCAGGGGATCGCTCACACGTACTATCCCACCAGTGCTGTTTACAATGGGAACGAAATCAAGCTGAAGTCGGGGACATACATTCACGACAACGTGATGGATCGAGCTCGTACGTTCATTCGGACGCAGGCGGAAACGAAGACGCCGTTCTTTTGCTACATCCCTACCGCCGTGCCGCACGCTGCGATGCATGCTCCGAAAGAATTGCACGAAAAGTGGCGAAAGGTGTTCCCTCAATTCGATGACAAAATTGGCAAATACAAAGCAGGACCTGACGAATCGTGTCCCGATGTGAAAAATCCGATTGCCGGTTTCGCCGCGATGCTGGAAAACCTCGACAATGAGATTGGTTCCGTGCTGGCTCTGATCAAAGAGCTCGGCATCGACGAAAACACCCTGGTGATGTTCAGCAGCGACAATGGAGCTCACCTTGAAGGCGGCCACGATCCGGAGTTTTGGAACTCAACCGGCGGGTTGCGAGGACACAAACGCGACATGCACGAAGGTGGCATTCGCACACCGATGCTGGCTCGCTGGCCGGGCGTAATTTCGCCTGGGCAGACCACATCGCATATCAGCGGTTTTCAGGACATTGTGCCGACGGTTGCGGAAATTCTGGGCCAGCCTGTGCCGGCAAACTGCGATGGGATGTCTTTTCTGCCGACGTTGCGTGGTGAAGCCGACAAACAGAAATCTCACGAGTATCTGTACTTTGAATTCTGCAAAGGCAGCGCACAGAAATTGTTTTCTCAGGCTGTCCGACAGGGACAATGGAAGGCGTATCGTGAAGCTGGGAAGAAGATGGAAATTTTCAACCTGACTGAAGACCCGTTTGAGAAAACGAACCTGGCGAAGGCTATGCCCGACAAAGTTGCCAGCATGGAAGCCATCATGAAGGCCGCTCATACGCCGCTACCGACTGCGAAATAGATCCACCTTACTTAGCTTGAGATTTATAAATCCCAATCGACGTTCAATGTGCCAGTTGTCGAAAACGATACCGTGTCAAAGACAGTTTGGCCGGCCGCAAATTGCCATGCCAGCAGTGTGGCGAAGACATGCCTGTACCGAAGTCAGAATTGGGCGACGATGCAGACTGGGGCGATGACGGCTATGAATCGGAACCAGCCACTTCGCTACCGAAACGCAGTAAATCGAAAAAGACGAATGGTCGGAAATCAAAATCGAACGCGAGTTCGCCGGGTGTCGTGAAACGCATCTTTGCCGTGCTGGGAATGATCCTGGGAGTCTGCATCGTACTCTTCGGCGCTTACGGAATGATTAATGGTCACATGCGTGCAGGACGCGCCATTGGTGGTGGTCTGGTTATGGCTTCCGTCTCCTTTGGATGGTTTCATGGAATCTCTGAGTAGGCGAGTCGCGAATGCGCCATCGGCTTCGTCGCTCCCGAACTTGCGTTGGGGGTTCACGGTGCCTCTGCGCTACCGAAGTATCGTGTCTTGAGTAGTGCAGAAGCCCTGAAAGCCCCTGAGGCAAGCTCAGGGGGACTGAATGCGCGACAGAAGCTCGGCTTTTCCTTCGCACAATTACGTTTGCGAACGGGAGGCGTTCTTCGCAACAAGGAGCACGCACAACGTTCGAACAGCCAGCGTCAGCGACGAGGCCGAAACTCTCGACGATTTTCGCTACCACCGCCGAACGCTACTTTTTATAGAACAGGCCACCAAAGAGTCTTACGTTAAGATGCATCATTCTGGCTCGACGTTCACAGGCTGCCGGGTTTTTCGAATTCCGGCAGGCACACCGCATGCCTTGCAGGTAGTTACTGTCACACTGCTTTCGAGAAAACAGTCCCTGGCCGTAACAGTTGTCGTGCTGTTGGCAGGCCGGACGAAAGTCGGCTCCACGGTGTCCCTGAGGCGTTATTGCTCGCAGCGGACCGGCTCCACACGGGCGTCCGTTGCAGTCCCCGAACGCTGGTGTCATGGCAGTGAATGCGAGTAGCATGGGGATGAGTAGCTTACGTTTCATGATCGGTCCATTCTGTGTGGTTAACCCAAAGTGTCAGGTGGCAGTCTAGGCGACTCAGGAAGTTCTTCAATCCGTCGAGTGTGATCAGCACTACATTTTCCGTATTCATTGAAACGTTCATAATATGAAGTTCAGGTCTTTCGCCGCCATTCTGGCTTTGATGCTGTCCGGGGATTTCTGCATTGCGGCAGGCAAACCCAATGTGATTGTGATCTTCACAGACGATCACGGGTACACGGACATGGCGTGTCAAGGTATTCGAGACGACCTGAAGACGCCGCATATTGACGCCCTGGCTGAGGGTGGTGCGCGGATGGCGTCTGGTTACGTAACGGCCCCGCAGTGCGTGCCTTCCCGAGCCGGATTGCTTAGCGGCCGTAGTCAGAATCGCTTTGGCGTGGAAAGCAACGGCGAGGCACTGAATGGGTTTAACGCTCAACAAACGATTGCTGAACGACTAAAAAAAGCTGGCTACGCAACCGGCATGACGGGCAAGTGGCATCTCGGTCCGCACCAGGAAATCGTCGACCACGGTTTCGACGATGTGTACTACAAGAACAGCAATCGTCCCGGCTGGGCGAACTTCGATCTGGACGGCAATGATTGCGAACCCGGTCCGGAACATTCCAGGCTCTATCATCTGGATGCCAACAGTGCGGCGGCCTGTGCCTTCATCAAACGGCATCACGACGAACCGTTCTTCTTTTACTGCGCGTACCGCGCGCCGCATGTTCCACTGGATGCTCCACCGCAGTATCTGAGACGCTTCCCCGGTCCGATGCCGGAACGTCGTCGTCAGGCGCTGGCGATGGTGTCCGCTATGGACGATGGTATCGGTCAGATCATGGCGACGTTGCGTGAATACAAGCTGGAAGAAAACACGCTGATCTTTTTCATCGGCGATAATGGTGCGCCGCTGAAGATTCACAAGCTGGATGAACCTGGCGCCGGGCCCGGCTGGGACGGTTCGTTGAATGAACCATTGAATGGAGAAAAAGGCATGTTGTCGGAAGGCGGCATTCGCATACCGTTCGTCGTGCATTGGAAGGGCCACATATCGGGCGGGCAGGTGTACGATCATCCCGTGAGTTCGCTCGATGTTGCTGCGACGGCAGTAGCCCTGGCTGGGTTGCCGGACGACCAGCAGCTTGATGGTGTGAATCTTGTTCCCTATCTGTCCGGGGAAAACAAAACCGCACCGCACCAAACGCTTTATTGGCGCTGGATTGCTCAATCAGCGGTCCGCGAAGGAAAATGGAAATACCTTCGCGGCGGTGCTCGTGAGTATCTGTACGATCTGAACAGCGATCGCGAAGAAAAGCACAATCTGCTGTCCGTTCATCCGGACGTCGCCGCGCGACTGCGAACGAAGCTCACTGCGTGGTCTGCAGATCTGCAGCCGCCAGGGATTGAAACGAAGGGCATGTCTGAAACCTGGGAGAGCTACTACGACGTGTACATGGACGGCAAGCCAGCCCCGAAAGTCCGCGAGAAATCCGCTCCGCAGGACAGCGATGACAACCTTCAAGGCTGGACGGTGCGTGGTGGTACGCTCAGTATCAAAGACGGCGAACTGATTATTCGCCCAGCACCGAAAGGCAAGCAGCAACCGTTCATCGTGACGTCCGGTATCAAGTGGCCAACAAAGCTGACGGCCGTCGTGACGATGAAGTCACTGCAACCTGGTCCGGCCGGATTCGCCTGGCGGTGTTCCGGGCAAAAGGATTTCCTGCCCGATCAGGTTGCTATGTTCGATTGCTCCGCCGAAAAGAGCACACATCAAGTGTCAATTTCCGCCGTCGACGAAGTCATCCACATGCGTCTGCTGTTGGCGCCCGGCGGGGCAGATATCGATTCCGTAGAGTTCCAGGATGCGACCGGCAAGTCGCTGAAGAACTGGACGTTCGACTAACTGCAGGCCGATTGACGACGATTCGCAGGCCGTTGAAAAGTGAACTATATGTTCCTGTTATGCCGCTGGCACACTTTCGAAGCAGCATCTTAGCGGTGAACCGATCTTCTGCGTGGGAAGACTTGCCTGCACTTACCTTCGCTCTGCCCATTCACTTTCGTTTACGAGGTCCAGTTCAGGATGCATCATCGCCACTGCTGGATCGAAATGATCTGCTCTGCATGAAGATCGTGAGTAGGATGGTATTGAATATCTCCAACTCTGCAGTCACTCCTTGCAGAAGATCTGCCTTGGAGATAAAACGAATAAGCTTGCGATAATTCCGCTGATAAGAGTGATCTCTCCGAATCCGTCGGGGCGAATTGGGTACGTCAGTCGACGATGGTGATATTTCTATGAAAACGTTTTTTCGTGATGAGATGATTGTCGTTCCCAGTGAATTGACGATTCCGTCGCATCAGAAAACGTTTCGAATGCTGACTGCGTTACAACAACAGCGTCAACTTGAATTGGTGGCGGATTTTCAACCAATCGCTCCTGAGCAATGGATCGGCATTCACGATTCCTCCTACGTTCGATCGGTTGCCAAAGCTGATGCTGAGACCTTCTATGCTGCATCAATTCCAGCGTCTCAATGCATGTCCGATGCAATCGGACACAGTGCTGCAAGCATGGTTGCGGCGACATCAGCAGCACTTGAATCGGGTTGTTCCTTTTCGCCGACTTGTGGATTTCATCATGCTCATTGGGCACAGCCGGGCGTCTTTTGCTTGCTTAACGCTCTCCCTCTGGCTGCGCGACTTGCGCTGACCCACACGTTAGTTAACAATGTGCTTATTCTGGATTGCGATTACCATCGTGGCAACGGAACCGAAGACATCCTCGCCCGGTTAGATGACGCTCGGATTGTTCACAATTCGCTTGGCTACAAATTTTCGTGTTCCTCGCAGGCAAGTGCCTATTTGCAAGAGATTGATCGGACCTGTCAATCGATCCGCAATTCAGATTTCGATTTAGTAATCTACCAGGCGGAATGGATGTTCTTCTTGGCGATCCGGCTGGAGGTGGAATACTATCTCTCGACGAAATACGCACACGGGATACGCTTGTTTTTTCAGCCTGCCATCATGGCAACGTGCCAATTGTCTGGAATCTTGCCGGTGGCTACACCAACCCGGACAGCAACGGGCGTGATGTCGTGCTCGAAGGACATCTAAATACTTACGATTGTGCTGTCGAACACTTTGGGTGACCCCGAAAATGTCGCCGAACGATGCCCGCAATCACATGGATGATCAACCGCCACATCGGCCTAATCGTCGGCGCCTGGCGTCCTTTTCAACTCGCTTACAGGCAGGAGAAGACCTAAATGGGTAAGTTGGTTGCCACTACAACTGAGCCTTGAGCCGTGGCCGATCACTGAGGGCCGTCCGACTGTTCAATCTTCAACAATAATACTCGCATCTTGTTGAGGCAGACGATGAACCGGATGACTTCTGATGCATAATTCGGTCATGGACTCTGTCTTTCTTCTGTTAATTGTTCAATTCGAATTACGACTTACCAGACGATTAACCGCCCAGCGAAAATAACTTCGATTCTGTTCGCAGATACATCACACCATCGCTGACGGCTGGTGTCGCTTTACTGCCCTGCCCCAGCGACACTTTGCCCAGCAATTCGTATTTGTCTGACGCGGCAATCACGACGACGTTGCCATCGAGATCGATGCCGTATAGTTTGCCAGCGACGCACACCGGCGAACCGAAGTAGTTGCCTCCAACGCGATGTTTCCACACGACGTCGCCCGTGACCTTGTCCAGGCAACTGGCAATTCCCTGGTCGCTCCACATGAAAACCCAGTCTTTGTAGATCAACGGGGTGGGCACGTGAGGCGTCTGTTTGTTGGTTCGCCAGGCTTCTGTCGCTTTGCCATCCGTGGCGTCGCCCGGTTGGACGGCAACAAGCTGTGTTTCTCCGCCGACTCCGCCGCTGGTCGCCATCACCAGTTCGTCCGTGAACACCGGGGAACTGAGTGCTCGCTGGGACGCTCGGCCGAAGACATCGATGTGCCAGTTCTGTTTGCCCGACGCCGGGTCGACTCCGATGATGCCTTCGTAGCAGTGCGTAAACACGAGTTCTTCTGGACGGCCTTTGGAGTGAAACGCACAGGGTGTGGAATAGCAGGCACGCTTTCCTTCCCGAGGAATCTTCCAACGTTCTTTGCCGGTCTTAGCGTCAACGGCCAGCAGAAAGCTCGGTTCTTTTTGATCGTTGGCGATGACAACCATGTCTTTGTAAACGATTGGCGAAGTTGCCGCACCCTGTCCGTGCAGGTACGGCCCCTGTTCGTACTGCCAAGCTTCGTTCCCGTCGTGGTTATAAGCGATCAGCGGTGATGATGTTTTCGAATGCCACGCGACGATGACATGATCTGCGTTTACACACGGGGTGCTCGAAGCAAAGCTGTTGTTCTTGTGCTTTTTGTCAGTTTTTAGCTGCAGTTCTTTTTCCCAAAGCACGCTGCCGTCTGTCGTGCTGATGCACAGCAGCAAACGTGTGGATGATTCTTCATTGCAGGCCGTGACAAACAGTTTCGTGCCCCACGTGACTGGTGAGGAATGCCCTGTGCCTGGAAGGTCAATGCTCCAGTTGTAATCGTCGTCCGACCATGCTGTCGGAACCGTTTTCGCGTCGCTGACACCCGTTCCATTGGGGCCTCGGAAACGAGTCCATTCCTGAGCCGACACAGGCAACTGTAGAGCGGCCACGAAAAGAACTGAAAGGACGAAGCGTTGCATGATCGAAGGATATTTGGGAAGGAATACGAAGGTTGTGAAACCATTATGGAGTTGTTCACGACGTTCGTCTATTGAACTGCATGATCCGTTTTCGACTTCGAGGGGGCGAAGGTTCCGACTGGGCTGCGATTACTTTTTTCCTTTTTCAATAGTGCGTTTCACTAATTGCCGCGGACATTACTGACGAGTGGTCTAAGCTCACTTAGACCCAAAACCGATCGCCGCAGTCACATTCATCGCAGGACCAAGCCCCGAACGAAATTGTTATGCGTCGCCGATTTCTGACTCAGGACGGTTAGTCCTCGGGCACTTACGGCACGACCTCGGCCCGGGCGGAAACTTTCTTGGCACGCCATCAATTTGACGACAGGAGCCGCCGTAGGTGCTTCAAGTTTGTGTACCCGAAACTTCGTCGGTCGATCAAACGTCGATCAAACGCATCGCAGTGTGAAACACTGAGTTGCCGTGCCCGGAGATTTCGCCACAAGTCTGGCCACTGCGATATGCCAGCCGCTTTGACAACACGACACATCGCGTTGTTGACGTTCGCATCAGAGCAAGTTAAGGGTGACCTGTTCCTGCTCGTGTGGACTAGCCAGTCTGTGAGCGACCAACGAATGCGACGACTCATGCTCCCCAACGATCTCGTTGCCCGCCTGGACCAAACAATGGGAAATCACCTTCCTCCATCAGAATCAACTCAACCTTGAAGCCAGCTGCTGAAAGTGCGTCCTTTACTGTGCGATATTCGGCCGCAGAATCCTTATAGGTAAATACTGAAAAGTGATGCTGCTGAGGAGTTGAAGGCTGAAATGGTGTGATCTGCTGTGCTGAGTTTCTTATGGTGAGCCCGGCACCAAACCGCGGTTTGAGGATTTTCATAGAGCCGTCGTCCACTGGACTACAGTCCTTCATGTTGACCTCAATTGTTCCCGCAGCGTTTGGTCGGGTGAGGCAGTACCAAACACCGCCCTTCAGCATGGTTCCAATTGTCTGTGTGCGAAGGCGAACCGTCTTTGGCGTCTTTGCCATTCGGCTCTTTTTCTGAGCCTGATCCGATAGTCGCCGTGCGACCTCTGCAGCCGCAATTTTCGTTTGTGACAACAGGTTTTCCTGCTGACGGATTTTCTCCCGCATGTCGAAGTTTTCACGACCAGTTCTCGCAAGTGCGCTAAGGCTTCCCACACGATCTTCAATAAGTATCGCCTGTCGTTCCTTTTCCTCCGTCAAACCTTCACTTAGCAGCTGCGATTCTGTGTCAGAGAATTGCCGTTTAAGTTCTTGCTGCTGTTGTAAGATCAGTTGCAGACGATCAATCTCAATTTGCATCGAATTCACCTGCGTTGCGGTTTCGGCTAACTGCGAATCGATACTTCCACTATCCGTTTGTTCCGTGGCATTCGGGTCGACAAGTGTGACCACCAACATTGCAATAAACAGCACGGCGCCGAAAGTGTTGCAGATTGTATCTAGCAACATCTCTAGGCTTTCCTGGACTAATTCTTCTGATCGAGCCATCGTTTAAAATCCCGCTCCGTGACTGGCATCAAGTGCGATCTTATCCTGTGGAAGTAGATCAAAAGCATAAGTGACGTCGGAGTCCTGACAAACCTTCTCAAGGGGCGCCTTCAATCCCCATGTCTCGGGCTTGATAATTATCAAAAAATCGGCTCTTGCTCTCAGTGACAGCATCCAGTCACGGCAGTGTTCTACAGACGGAAACGATGTGGGCAACTGCTTCTTGCCAATGACACCAGCCCGGATATCAGATTCAGTTGAGAGCTCAATCAACCAGCATTCGTTGCTGCCAGGAGGGCGGCTGTACAACACTCGTTTTCCCTGTTCAAGTTGCTGTAAAACTCTCTTCGCGTCAGTGATAGTCACGCTTAGACGATCGGCTTCCTCATTCGCTGTGCTGCTCTTTGCAAAGGCGTTCAGTTTTTCGGTTACAGCCTTCGCTTCATCCGTCTTCTGATTCAATTCCTTAAGATCACGCCGAGCTCGTTTGTTAGCATTCCTCGCATCCTGCATCTGGTCCCGCAAAACATCTGTATCGATTAACCCGCCCGCGCTGAATAGTTGACTATTGGCTTCGACCGCGCTTTCTAAGTTGGCAAGGCTTGATTGTA